>DAOVXU010000038.1 GCA_030635995.1 Arcobacter sp.
ATCATCTAAGATTAATTTTCCACCTATTTTACTTAAATGTAGTCTATGTTCTACTGGCTTTATAGTATCTAAAGCTATTTTTATCTCATCAATACTAAGTCCAAGTTTATTTGCTAAAAGAATTACAGCTGTTAAATTTATAGCATTAAAACTCCCTAATATAGGTGCATGAAAATGTTCAACAATACCATCTATATCTATATCAAACCAAATACCTTGTAGGTCACTTCGTGTAATATTAAGATTATGAGGAAATTTTGTAATAGTATTATATGGTAAAATTGGAACACTATCATGGACAAACCCATGAATTAGTTTTGGTGATTTTAGTATCTCCATTTTTGTATGAATTATATTATCTAATGTTTTAAAGTACTCTATATGTTGTTCCCCAACACTACCTATTATCACATATTGAGGTTCAAGAAAATTTGTAATCTCCTCTATATCTCCTGTTTGTCTAGCACCTGCTTCTGCAATATAAATCTGGGTATCTAGTGGTAAATCATCATTTACATCTTTACAAAGTCCACCAATTGTATTTACACTTCTTGGTGTCATATATACATTAAACTTTTTTTCCAATACTTGATAAAGATAGTTTTTAATAGATGTTTTTCCATAAGATGCCGTTATAGCAACCACATTTAAATCTCTTATAGTTTGTAATCTTTGTTTTGCTTTATGCTTAAAACTTAGAAAAAACATTTTTTCTAAAGCAGTTGTAATTCCCCAAGTTAAAAACAGAGGAATAAAAACTCCATAACTACAACTAGGTGTCAAAAAACAAAGTCCATCTATAATAAATACAATAGACAATAAAATAATTAAAAATCTTTTTACTCTAGAAGTTAAAATAAGTGATTTAGTTAAATTCTTATTCCATAATAAAAAACTAGTAAGATATAAAAGATAAAAATATACCATAAAATATGTAGTATCTAATAGATAAAAAAGTGCAATAGGAGATACAAAATATATTATATGCCATTGTTGTTTGTGATGTTTTAATATCACCCTATCCATTTTATAGTTATACCATTGAAGATTGGTAATAAGATACCATCCTAAACTCATTATTAATAGTATGTTTGTAAATATTTCTAAAAATTCCATTGTTTATTCTTACCTTTTTTAACAGTTATTATTAAATATATGCTTATAAAACATCTGCAATGAAAGGGTCAATAAATCTTTGATTTATTGGGGTACCCATCGTGAAGCCGTTTTATAAATATATATTTAATAATAATTACTTATTTAAAAAGATTATATCAAATCTCTTTTAAAAACTAAATTCTTTAAACTTCTACTCTCATCTATAGATTCAAATTCAACTACATTTTTCAATCTTTTTTCAAACTTAAAGCTTGGTGCTTCAGTTTTAAAAATATCAATAATAAAATCTATATCCAAATCTGGAGAATTTAGACAAGCTAAAACTATACAATTTTTAGCGGCTATTAGTTCTAGTTTTTTTATAATTTTATTATAATCTTTAGTTGCCTCAAAGCTACCTTTTTGAAAAGTAGGTGGGTCAATAATGATAATATCATATTGAGCTTTTTTCTTTATCCTTGAGAATGATTTAAGAATATTGTATGGGAAAAAACTTACAGTTGAAGTGCTAAAATTATTTAGATGATGATTTACCCTACCTGTAGTCAATGCACTTTTTGCCATATCTATATTTACAACACTAGATGCTCCTCCACTTATAGCTGATAGAGAAAAACCACAAGTGTATGAAAATAAATTCAAGATTCTCTTATTATTCGCAATAGTTCTTATATATTCTCGTCCATTTTTCATATCTGGGAAATATCCACTATTTTGATTTGATAAAAGATTTAGTTTTATTTTTAGTCCATTTTCAACTGCATATATCTCATCTTTTAGCTCCCCAAGTATAACTTTAGGGGAACTACCTTTTATATATCTTTTTTGTAATACTATATTGTTATGTCTTGAACTTTTTATATACTCTTTACAGATATCTATAAGTTCATCTTCAATATTTTGTTCACATTCAAAATAAAATGCAATACTTAATATATCATCAATAGAATCAACAGTAAGAAAATTCCAATTTTGATAAACATTTCCACGACCATGAAAAAGCCTTTTAAATTCTATATCTAAACCTATACTATTTTTTTCAATTATATTTTTTATATCATCAATTTTTAACATTTGAAATTATAACTAAAATTTAGATACAATCATAGAAAAATTTGGAGAATATATTGAGTTATAGTGAAATATTTATATTAGGTTGGAATTTAAACGCTTTAATGTTTGTTTTAAATTTGGTAATAGCCTTTGGAACAGTTCGTACAAATGACCCACTATCTTTACATAAAGAAACAGAAGTTTTAAAAGAATTAAAAGATGAAATTGATGAGCTTTATCCTCAAAGAAGATATGATGTTTATATCACATATCTATTACCATTTACGGCATTTTTTAGAACTTCATTTCGATTATTTGAGATGACAATGTTTTTTAAAGCAAATGATGGAACTAAAATGTTTGATTTTATGGTTTATAAATATGAAAAAGATATAGCAAGAGTTAAAAACAACTCTTAATCTATTGATTTGTATTTAATAGCTTTATAAAACTATCTGCACTTACTGGTTTTGAATAATAATACCCCTGATATATATTAGCCCCACAATCTTTAATAAATTTTAGATGTTCTATATTTTCTACACCTTCAATAATTACTTTCATCTTAAATACATTTGCCATATGAATCATCATCTTTACAAGTTCTTGATTTTCTTTTTTATTAAGATTAAATATAAAGTGTCTATCAATTTTTAAATAATCAACTGGTAGTCTACTAAGATATGTTATAGACGAATAGCCTGTCCCAAAGTCATCAATAGAAAACTTCAAGCCTTGTTTTTTAAGCAAATTCATTTTTTCTATAACTTTATCAAAATCTTCTATTAAATTATCTTCTAATATCTCAAGTTCTATTCTATTAGGTTCTATACCATATTCACTTATAATAGAAAGAATATCATCTTCAAAATTTGGTTTTAAAAGTTCCTCCGAATCAATATTAATAGAAATTGTACCATAAAATATATCTTGATTTTTACTTATAAATTCACAAGTACTATATAAAGCTAACCTTGTAATTTGAGAAATAAGTCCCATTCCATTTAGCACTTCAAGAAAACTATCAGGATAAAGAATACCTTTTGTAGGATGATTCCATCGTATAAGAGTTTCAGCACCACAAATAGTTCCATTATCTACTTTTACTTTTGGTTGCATGTAAAATTCAAATTGATTCTCTTTTACTGCAATATCTATCTCATTTTCAAGAAGCGTAGTCTCTTGCATTTTAATTTCAATAGACTTATCAAAGAATACATAATTATTTTTACCATTACTTTTTGCTTGATACATTGAAATATCAGCATGTTTTATAATATCTTGAGAACTCTTTTCATTATTAGGGAAAATTTTAATTCCAATACTAGCTCCAGTTTTTATCTCATATCCATCTATATATATTTTTTTTGAAAGTTCTTTTAATATTTTTTCACATTTATCCTTAACCTCTGCAGCTGCTTTATCTCTATTTATATTTAAATTAAGCATAATTATTGCAAACTCATCTCCACTTAATCTTGAAAATATATCCTCTTTTCTTAGTAATATTTGCACTTTTGCAGTAATTTCTACAAGAAGTTTATCTCCAATATAATGACCATAGTTGTCATTTACAGCTTTAAAATTATCTAAATCTATAAAAAGAAATGCTGCTAAATGATTCTGTCGTACTGCATTTGAAAATTCTTTATCAAGTTTTTCAATTAGTGCTTTTCTATTTGGGAGTTTTGTTAAAAAATCATGATTTGCCTGATACTCTGCTAATATTTGAGCCTCTTTTAGATCAGTTATATCTATAAATTGAGCTATATAGTGTGTTATCACTTCATCATTATTTTTAATAGCAGTTATAGATAGTTTTTCTGGATATATTTCTCCATTTTTTCTTTTATTATAAATTTCACCAGACCATCTACCAACTATACGAATATCATCCCACATATCTTGAAAAAATTTTGGTGTATGCCTGTCTGAATTTAAAATATTTGGATTTTGACCAATAACATCATCTCTACTATATCCCGTAATATCACTAAAAGCATTATTTACTTGTAAAATAGTTCCTTTTACATCTGTAATAGTCATCGCCTCATGAGAATCAAAAGTATATGAAGCAATCTTTAGTTCATCCACCATTTGCTTCTCTTTATCAATAAGTCTTTTTAAAATATAAAAGAGTGCCAATAAAGCTAAAATAGAAAATATCCAAAGAATCATTGAGATATACATAGAATTTTTAGCCTGTTGTTGTTTTTCATTTGTAGTATTTACAAAAGTATGCAACATATTGTTTGATATTAACTCAATCTGATTTATATATAAGGTACTTATATCAAACCATTTATTAGCATCTTTAGTTGTAAGTTTTTTAAGAAAGAAATCCTTTTTTATCTTCTGGAATTTTTTATATATATTTGTATCTATCTCTTTATTATACAGTGCTTTAGATAATATATTGGCATGAGCATAAAACTCTTTATGTAAAATCTTTTGTGATATTTCTAAATCTCTTGTTTTTATAATTATCTCTTCATTGTTGTAGTTTGAGAGTAGTTGATTGTATATGTGGGCTCGAATAAGACCTAACATCTCTTTTCTTTGCTGTAGTTGTACCAATGCATAATTATTTTGATTGCCACTATTATAACCCATTAAAATACTAATTATATCAAAAAGTTTTTCATTGATATCTGTATAATAATCAATTTCATTTTGAAATGTAATATCAGAATCAAATACTTTTTTTCTAATACTATTTATAAAGTGAAATTTATCAACTATTTTTGTGACATATTCTTTATTATTTTGCCCTAAAATAGTATAAAAAGCTTTTGTTTCTTGAGAATTTCCATTTATATAAGACAATAGATGAGTATATGATGCGTCAGTTTTTTTATATTGTTCATTAAGAACTTTTTTTCTTTTTATATTTTTAGATACTATATATCCCGCAGAAAGTCCTCTTTCTAACTGTATATTATGTACTAGATCAATTGAACTATATGTTATTTGAGCTGATAAAGAATCTAAAGAACTTTTTTGAAACTCTTGGTATTTTGAATTTACAAGAAAATATGAGAAATAAATAAGCACAGAAACAGGAATCATAAAAATAACAAGTATTTTAAATTGTAGTGATTTGTAATTCATTCTCGATTGTAACATAATAAAAAATAGATCTAATTAAGAAACCTTTGAATTTAGCAATTTTAAAGTTACAAAAATCTTACTATTCTTATTCTATAACCATTCTTTTCTTTTAGATAACAAATAACATGATTATTATACTTGGAATATTTTAATCAAAATTTATGGGAATAGTTTTAATATATTGTGCTAATATTGTGTCAGAAAAAGTATATTCAACTCTGATAAGAAATTTTGAATTTTATTAGAAATCGTTGTATATAGGTATTTATCGTTCTACTATCCAAAAAGGATAGAATACATCAAACCTTACCTATCAAGATTAGATATATCTAAATATCTATAAAGAAAGCCCTTATGAAAGGGCTTATGAAATTATACTTTTACTGATGAAGTATAGTTTCCATGCAGATTACATTTTGATGTTGCTGCAAGTGTTTTAACACTTGATAAATTTACTCTTGCTGCAAGATAACCTCTTGAAGTTTCTGGCTCTAAAGAAACACTTGAAACTTTTTTACCATCTGCAAATAATTCAATTTCATATATCCAATGTTTTGCTGTACTTGGATGGATAATACCTGCTTGTCCTATATTTACTTCAACTAAAGTAAAACCTTTAGCATCTTTTGAACCTATTTTTATTTCAGGAGAATGTTTTTGTTCACCTTTTGTAGGGTTTAATGGATCTCTTAGCTTTACATTCATTGTATTTACAACTAACTTTTTATCATAAGCACTAGCTAGTGTAGCACTAAGTGCTGTAACAGCGGCAACTTTTATTGCAGTTCTTCTATTCATAATAATATTCCTATCTTTTTAATATTTGATTCTTAAAAAATCTTGAATGGATACTATCAAGTTTATATTAATAATATATAAAATTAAATTTCTAATTTTATAGTTACACCTATAAAGAAGCTTTAAATTTAATATATCAAAAATAAATTTACTATATTAGTTTAGTTATAATTAATTATGAAATAGATTAGTAAATTAAAATAAAAATTTAGCTCTTAATAAGATATAAAATTAACAATTTTCTATCTTATTTGCTATATCTTCTGCATATTTTAAGAAAAAATAATGATCACTTGGGTACTGATAAAATTTGCTATTTTTAATTAAACTATTTATAGTTTTACCACTACTTAAAGTTGTAGCTGTATCAGTTTCTCCCCAAAATAATATTGCTTTTCCAGCATAGTCTTTAAAACTTTGACTAAAGTCCTCATCTACTACATTTTTAAAAGTTTCATACATATTTTCACTCATCATATTTACATCGTTACTTCTAAGTAGTTTAGTTACTTTTCCTAGACCAAACTTATTGAATATTTTTGCCATACGAATAGTTAGTAAGGTTTGTGCTGATTTTTCTTCTACAATACCTGCCGAGCTTAGAAGTACTAAAGTCTGTGGTTTTAAAAGGGTAGATACCTTTCCACCAAAACTATGTCCTGCAATTATGCTTTTAGAACTATCTATATTTATAATATTTAAAAACTCTTTTATAATTTTTCCATATTCTTTTGTAGTTAAAATATAATTATTTGAGCTTTTACCAAAGCCAGGCATATCTATATAGATATGTTTATACTCTTTTAAAAAAGTTCCAAATCCTTGCTTCATTATCTCTTTATTACTTCCCCATCCATGAAGAAATACTATAGTTCTATCTTTAGAAGGATTTAATATCTCATAACTAATATCAAAAGTTTTATTTTCACTAGTTATAGTTTTAAGAGCCAACTGCAAACCTACCTTTACTTTTACATACAGGAACCAAAGCACAATTATTACAATCTGGAGAAACAGCTTTACAAACATATCTACCAAATAAAACCATAGCTTGATGGAAAATATGCAAGTCATCTTTTAGTTTTTTTACAAGTTGTTCCTCTATTTGTTCTACAGTTTTTCCTGATGCTAGTCCAAGACGATGAGCAACTCTAAATACATGAGTATCAACAGCCATAAGATTTGCTCCATCTGCTTCTATCATAAATACTTTTGCAGTTTTATTCCCAACACCGGAAAGTTTTATAAGCTGTTTTATATCATGTGGAATTATACTTTCATAATTATCCTCTACACTTTGAGCCATTTTTATAATATTTTTTGCTTTATTATTAAAAAAACTACAAGATTTTAGTAACTCTTTTACCTCTTCAAGTGAAGCAATAGATAAAGATAATGTATCTGGATATTTTTGAAATAATGCAGGGGTAATTATATTTACCCTCTTATCTGTACATTGAGCTGAAAGAATAATTGCAATTAAAAGTTCATAATCATTTTTATACTCTAGTTCAGTTACAGCATCATTATATGTAACTAAAAAATGTTCTTTTATAAATTCAATATCTTTTTTTGTAGCTTTTTTAGGCAAAATAGTCCTTTGTAAAATATATTTGTGATTATATCAAAATTAATTTTATTTAGATATAAATCCAATAGATACAGAATTTACACAATGTCTTGTATTTTTATTAGTCAACATTTCCCCTTCAAATACATGACCCAAATGCCCTCCACAATTTGCACAAACTATCTCTACTCGTCTACCATCAGCATCTGTTACTCTTTTTACTGCACCTTGAATCTCATCATCAAAACTAGGCCAACCACATCCACTGTCAAATTTATCAGATGAATTATATAGTGGTGCATCACATTGTTTACAAATATAAACTCCATTATCTTTATGGTCATAAAATTTTCCACTAAAAGATCTCTCTGTACCTTTATATAAAATTACCCTTTGCTCCTCTTGATTTAAAGTATTGTATTGCATGTTTATCCCTAATTTTAAATTTTGTTTTGTTTGAAATGATGATATTAAAAGTACACTAAGTGCAATAGATATAATTATAATAGTTTTCATATTTAAATTATAGTTAATATATATTAAATTCAATTTGAATCTAAATTTAGACTATAATCTTAATCTATTAAAAAGTTTTATATTTTAAAATTTCCTCTTGTACTTTATAATCACTCATATACAAAGATAACAAATTATAAAATCTTCTAGAATGATTTTTCTCCTCTATATGGCAAAGTTCATGTAATACAACATATTCAATAGCAGGAATTGGAAACTGTAAAAGCATATAATTTATAGAGATATTATTTATAAAACTACAACTCCCCCATCTTCTTTTTGCATATCGGTATGAGATATTTTGAGGATTTAATTTTGTACGAAAACACCACTCATCAAATAGTGGGTCTATATATTTTTGTGCAACTTTTTTATAATATTTTTTAAGTGCATCTAAAAAGTCTTGATATTCTTTTATCTCTGGATTATGATAAAAGTAAAATATATCATCTTTAAACTCCACTTTAATATTTTTTATCTTTTCATTTTGAATTAGTTCTATTGGATATTTTTTACCCATAAAAGGGATAGTCCCTCCACATATAAAATCGAATTGATTTTTAACAGGAACTTTTGTAATTGCTCTTAAAATCCAATCTTTATGATGATATACTATCTCTTTAAGATTATGTGCTTTAAATTTTAAAGGGGTTCTTACTACTATTTCATCTTTATTTTCTAAAGATAAACTTACTCTTTTTATTTTTTTATTTGTATGGTGTATTATCTCAAATTTATATTCATCTAAAAAAACTATCATCTAACTACTTGAAATATTTTGGAGCTTCATCTAACAATCTTTTATAAATCTTCTCAAAATCACTACTATAAACTCTTGTATCTCCAATAGCTGTTATAAAATTGGTATCACCCATCCATCTAGGCACTAAATGCAAATGGATATGTTCAGCTATCCCTGCCCCACTTATTTGCCCTATATTCATCCCTATATTTACACCTTGAGCATTTAAAGTGTCTTTTAAAAGTGCTACCCCTTTTTGTGCATATAGTGACATTTTAGCCCAAATCTGAGGGTCTAATTCTTCAAGTTTATCAGTATGAAAATTTGGTATTATCATAAAATGTCCAGGGCTATATGGATATTTATTCATAACTATAAAAAAGTCTTCATTTGAATACAAGACACCTAACTCTTCAGCTTTTTGTGGATTATCTTTTATATAACAAAATACACAACCATCTATTCTATCTTTATGTGTCGATACATATTGTGTACGCCACGGTGCATAAAGTTTTTCCATAAAGTAAATCCTTTTTTAAATATAAATATCATTATATCAAAACTAATACAAAATCAAGTTATAACTAAATAATTAAAAAAGGGTAAGATTCAAAATCTTACCCTTTAATATTTATGAAAATATCTAAAAACTATACAGCTTCACTACCTGTTTCACCAGTTCTTATTCTTACTACTTGTTCAATAGGAGATACAAATATTTTTCCATCTCCTATTTTTCCAGTTTTAGCTGAATCAGAGATAAGTTTTATCACATTTTGAACTTCATCATCATTTACAATAAGTTCTATTTTAGTTTTGGCTAAAAAATCTACAACATATTCAGCCCCTCTATATAATTCAGAGTGACCTTGCTGTCTTCCATAACCTTTTACATCAGATACAGTCATACCAGTAATTCCAGCTTCAGCTAAAGCATCCTTTACATCTTCTAGTTTAAATGGTTTTATAACCGCTTCAATTTTTTTCATCATTTTTTCCTATTTTTTATAAATTAAGTGATTTTTCACCATGAAGTGATTCATCAAGACCAACCGATTCTGATTCTTCATCAACTCTTGCTCCATTAGTTATAAATGATGCAATATAATAAACAATAACTGTACCAATTAATGTAAATAATCCAACTACAACTACTGATTCAACTTGAACAAAAAATTGTCCCATTCTATCTCCACTCTCTTTTAAAGGTCCATCCCATAATAGATCATTATCTTTTACAGCTAAGAATGCAACAGCTAATGCTCCCCATAATCCAGCTAAAAAGTGAATACCAAAAGCATCTAAAGAGTCATCATAACCAAGTTTTTTCTTCAATCCAATCACACCATAAAATGCCACAATAGAACCAACAGCACCCATTATAAATGCACCACTTACATCTACAAATCCAGCAGCAGGTGTAATAGCAACAAGACCAGCAACTATACCTGAAACAGCTCCAAGAAGTGTAATTTTCTTATATGTCATATACTCTAAAAGCATCCAAACGATTGCAGCAACAGCAGGAGCAAAAGCAGTAGTTAAAAAAGCAAGTCCAGCAATAGCATTTGCACCAAATGCAGATCCACCATTAAATCCAAACCAACCAAACCATAGTAAAGCAGCACCAAGAGCAGTAAGCATAATACTCATAGGTTTCATTGCAGTTTTATTAAGTCCAGCCCTTTTACCAATTAAGATTGCAAGTACAAGACCAGCTAAACCACCATTCATATGTACAACAGTACCACCAGCAAAGTCTAAAGCACCTGCATCAAATAATAATGCACCATCACCACCCCATACCATATGTGTAATAGGAGCATAAACTACAATTGTCCAAATAAATACAAATACTAACCAAGTTGAAAATTTCATTCTTTCAATAATTGAACCACTTGCAATTGCAATTGTAATAGCAGCAAAAGTACCTTGAAATACTATAAATACATAAGTAGGATAAGTTCCACTTAAATCAGTCCAATTGATACCATTCAACAATATATGATTAAATCCACCTGTAAACATTTGCAATGTAGAATTGTCATTTACCCCAAATGCTACAGAATAACCTGCAACAATCCAAGCAACAAATGCAACAACAAATGCCCCTACAACCATAGCATATGTATTTAATACATTTTTACTTCTAGTCATACCTGCATAAAATAGTGCAAGTCCTGCTGGTGTCATAAGTAATACAACAGCGGTTGATACCATCATCCACGCTGTATCTCCTGTATCTAAAGTAGTAGTTTCTGTACCAAAAACTAATACTGGAGATAAAAATAAGGCTAAAAGCCATAATAATTTAGTCTTCATCTAAATTCCTTCTTTTATTTTATTTTTTACCGAATAGTAAAGATAAAAGAAGTATATCTGTTTTATATATTTTATAGAACATTAAATTGTATAAAATATATACAATTATTATA
>DAOVXU010000172.1 GCA_030635995.1 Arcobacter sp.
GAACCACTTACAAAAATTAAAACTACCAATATTATTAAAATATAAAAAGCATATATATTATCAAAAGTCATGAGGCTTTCCTACTTAAAATTATTAGCATAAAAAGCAATCCAAGTGCAATATCTCAAGCATATTGGTAAAAGTACTCTTTTTTTACAAATTTTTGTGTTTTTATCTCACTTTTTTCTAACTCATTTATCTGCTTATATATCTGCACAATCTTCTCTTTACTATTTGCTTCATAAAATTTACCATTTGTTTGTTTTGCTATTTGCATAAGAACCTCTGGATTATAATCCCCAACAGCCCCTATCCCTATAGTATAAACTTTTATACCATATTTTTTTGCTTTTGCTATAGCTACATCAAGTGGTATTGTATCTGTATTATCAAGTCCATCTGTAAGAAGTATCGCTATTTTCTCTTTCGCATCACTCTCTTTAAACAGATTTGAACTAAGATATAAAGCTTCATAAAGTGCTGTTTTCCTTTGTCCTGCAACACCAACTTCTATATGTTTAAGTAGATTTAATAAACTCTTTTTATCATATGTAAGAGGTACAGCCACATAAGCAAAATCGGCAAATATAGAAAGAGCCAATCTATCTGTTTGCCGTTTTTTTATAAAGTCACTAACTATCTCTTTTGTAATAGTAAATTTATTTGCCTCTTTCATACTTCCACTTGCATCAAGAACTATTGATATCTCATAACCTTTATTGTCATTTATAATTATCTCATCTTTTATAACAGGACTTGCAAGGGCTATAACCATAAATAAAACCACCAAAAATCGAATAGTTTTTACAACATAGCCTTGATTTTTAGTGACCGTTTTCAACATCTTTATATTTGAAAAATATATACCTTGGCTTTTTGGTTTACATAAAAATATACATATTATATATATAATTAAAAGCAAAAAAGCATATGGATATAAAAAAACTACATCATTTAATCTACCCATTATAGTTTCCCCATTACAATGTCACCTTAATATACTCTTTCATTTGAGATATTATATAGCTATCCATTTTATCTATATCTTTTTTATACTTATATCTTTCAAGCTGTCTAACAATCTTAAAAAATTCATCTTCATAATACTTTGGCAAACAAATATGCCCATATAAAGTAAACTCATATGCAAGAGTTTTATCTGATAACTTTTTAAAATCTAATTTTTTTAAATATCCCTTTGCTAACTGTTCTTTTGTAGGTTTTTTAGTTTTTCTAGTAAGAAAATAAGAAAGAGCTACAACAACTATAATAAATCCACTAATAGCTAAAAAATAAAATAAAAAATCAATAGGGATAACCTCTATCTCTCTTATATCTTTAAGTTCTTTTAACCCCTCCACTAGCTTAACCTTTTACCAATTGATTTAATTTTAATATTACAGAATCATCTGTATATATCTTTTTATATCTTATATTTGATTTTTTAAAGTGGGCAAAAAGTTGTTTATCGTGTTGCTTTAAAAGTGCATTATATCTTTTCACACTTTCCTCATCTACAAATATATTTTCAGCATCGCCACTTGAGGTATCAATAAAATCAAACTCACCAAAAAGTTTTAAATCCTCTTCAAATCTATCCCTTACAACTACACAATTTACCTCGTGTTTTGTCCCAAGAAGTCTAAAATCCCCAAATTCTAAAAAATCTCCTATTATAAATATAACCGATTTTTTCTTGATTTTTTTTAAAAGATATTCATTTAACTTTTTATAATCTATCTCTTTCCCTAACATTTTTAAAGAGTAAGCGGTATCAATAGTTAGATCAACAACACCTTTTTGCTTAGTGGGCTTAAAAAATTTCTCCTCATCTTTACTAAAAAATATAGTTGTAAGCATATCATTTTTACTTACAGTTGCATAACCTAAAGATGCCATAACTTCCACCATAGTATCTTGCTTGCTTTTTTGAGTTCCAAAATACAAACTACCACTATTTAGATATACAACTACTACATTTAATTGTTTATCTTCATTGTATTCATTTATAGCTGGTGTCATTGTCTTAGCTGTTACTTTCCAATTTATATGACGAATATCATCACCACTAGAATATTCTCTTAAATCTTTAAAATCAAGCCCAACTCCACCAAAAGTGGAATTGTGTTCACCTAAAAGATTTGTAAATATCTTTTTTCTTGATTTTAGTACTAGGAGATTTCTTTTATCTTTTAGAAAAATATTGTTTTGTTTTGTCATTATGGTGCTGGGATTTTTTCCAATATTTTTTTAATAATATCATCAGCTGTAATATCTTGAGCAACCGCATTATAATTTAAAATAATTCTATGTCTTAATACTAAAAATGCAACTTGTGCCACATCAGCGGGGGTTACAAACTCTTTATTATTCAAAAAAGCATATGCTTTACAAGCTTTATATAAGTCAATACTTCCTCTTGGACTTGCTCCAAAATCTATAAAATCAGCAATCTCTTCTAAATCAAACTCTTTAGGCTCTCTTGTAGCAAAAACAATATTTAAAATATATCTTGAAAGTTCATCATCTATATGGATATCTCTCACTTGCTG
The DNA here is from genome assembly GCA_030635995.1 of Arcobacter sp. Taxonomy (GTDB): domain Bacteria; phylum Campylobacterota; class Campylobacteria; order Campylobacterales; family Arcobacteraceae; genus CAIJNA01. The sequence goes on from DAOVXU010000172.1 coordinate 2,553, forward strand.
TTTAAGATCTTCAAATTCCTCTTTTTGTAGAACTTGAACAATAGTTTCAAACCCTTTTTTAGCCACCCTTTGAACTATCTCAAACTCCTCTTCAATAGTGTTATATCCAACATTTACTTTTAACATAAATCTATCAAGTGAAGCTTCAGGAAGTTCATAAGTACCCTCTTGTTCAACTGGATTTGCAGTTGCAAGTACCATAAAAGGGTAGTCAAGTTTAAATGTTTCTTCCCCAATAGTCACTTGCTTTTCAGCCATAGCTTCAAGAAGTGCCGACTGTACTTTTGCCCCAGCTCTATTTATCTCATCTGCTAAAAGTAAATTTGTAAAGATTGGTCCATGTTTGATCTTGAAGTCATTATTTTTTAAGTCAAGTATCTCACTACCTGTAATATCAGAAGGGAGTAAATCAGGAGTAAACTGTATCCTTTTAAAATCAAAACCAAGTGATTTTGCTAAAGAGTTTACAGCAGTAGTTTTTGCAATCCCTGGAACTCCCTCAACTAAAATATGCCCCTCACTTAAAAGTGCAATTAACATACCATTGATAAGTTCATCTTGCCCAACAATTACTTTTTTTATCTCATTCTTAATATTTTGAATCATATTTATCTATCCTACTTTAATACTTAATTATATTTAGAAGAGATTATATCGAATAATTATTAAAAAAATTATTAGTATTATTAGATAGTTCAATCTTATAAAAAATACCAAATCAAGTTGCACCTAACTACTTAAAAGCTTGATTTTGAATAGTGTTTAATTTTTTTATACTACTTATTTAACATTTTGCTAAACTATTACATATATAACAACATATTCATACACTTTGCTAAACTATCAAACCATTTAAAGTAATAGCCAAACATAAAAATAATACCTAAACATTCTAAACTTATTTAAACATATATTATTTTGGAATATACTTTACGAAGTAGATTGATAAAAGCCTATTCTTAGGTATATAATGACAATTTAATTACATACAATTTGAATGATAAACTATTTTAAGATTTAAGGTTAATTGATATAAAATGTATTACTAATAAATAGTTATCTTATGCAGTGACTAAAATATTTAATTAAGGAAAGAAATGATTTCAGAAGAATTATCAAAAAAAGCTATACATTGTAGAACTTCTATTGAGTTTGCAATACGAAATATATTTAATATTGAAAAAGAAAGAAAAAATATTGGAACTAATATAAATAGACTAAAAAGAACATTCAATATAACAGATGATGAACAAATAAATATTAAAAAAGTTTGGGATACTTCATCAGAAATTTTACATATGAATCCAAAAAAC
>DAOVXU010000076.1 GCA_030635995.1 Arcobacter sp.
ATCTTTCATTACCAATTATTTTTTGTAAATACTCTTTGGGTGCATTAATATCGAATGTGTTACAAATACAATCACCATATGTTTTTTTAAACTCCTTAATACTCTTTATATTATAAAAATCAAAAAATGCTTTATTTGCCGATCTTAAACATTCACCATCACTTGTAATTACAAAATTTTCTTGAGAATTCATAACAGAATTTACAAAATTCTTTTCATCATTTAACTCTTGGGTCCTTTCATTTATAGTTACTTCCATTGAATCTAATACATCTTTTAAATCTTTTGTCTTTATCTCAACCATAGATTTTAATTTTCTGTTATTAAAAAGTATAAAAATAAATATTAAAAATATAACTCCACTAATTTGTCCTATAAGAATCCAATCTGTTTTTTGTTCTATTCTTACCTCTGTCCATTTATAATAAATATCATCTATCTCTTTATCACTGATACTATCTATTGCTTTATTTAAAATTGACAATACCTCTTTAGGCATACCTTTAGATATTGCAATTTTAAGTCCAAACATAAAATCAAACCTATTACCAATCCTTATATTTTCATAGCCTTTTCTTTTTATATAGTATTCTGCTGTTGCCCCATTTACTACAAACAGATCTATCTCCCCATCATCAACTCTATCAAATCCATCTTTTGTAGAATCAACATCTACATATGTCAACTTTGGATATTTATTTTTTACATATTTACCTAATGCATTTCCTTTTGTTACACCTATTTTTTTATATTTTAAATCTTTTTTTAAATCAAGATATATATCTGTATCATTTAATTTTGTTACAAAAACAGCAGGACAATTATAAATATATTTTTTCGTAAAATTCATATATTTTTCTCTGTCACTATTTTGCATAACTGCACTATACATATTTACTTTTTTATTTTGGGCAAGTTTAACGGCATCTGCCCAAGTATCAGTATGAATAGCTTTAAAATCTATACCAGTTTTATGCTCAATTAGATTTAAAATATCAGCAATAATTCCAGTATGTTTTTTTAATGCATTGTCCCATTCAAATGGTGCCCAATCTGTATCATAAACATAAGTAATAGGTTCTTTTTTATCTATCCATTTTTGCTCTTTATCACTAAAGTTAAGTTTGTTTTTATTTATTACACTCATCCAATTAGAAGCTATTGTACGCTTTTGATTTCTCGTCATAAACACTAATGCTTTGGTAATAATTTGAGCTAAAACTTTATATTCTTTTTTAGTAGCCATATAAAGCTTAGTTGGTTTTCGTACCTGAACAATGCTATTTATTTTTATATTTGTTAAAAGATTATTTTCAATATTATATGTTACCGATGGATTATCGCTTATATATATGTCACTTTCTTTAGATTCAATAGACCTTAAACAATCAAGAAGTGTTGGTTTTTCTATGGTTTTTATTTTTGGATAGTTATTTTTTAACCAATTAGCTAAATTAGAATTTTTTATTACAGCAATTACTTCATCATCTAACTCTTTCATACTTTTAATAATACGATAATCATCTCTTGTAAAAAAATATTCTGAAAGTGTTAAATATGAAGATGTAAAGTTCATATATTTTTTTCTATCATCATTCATATATATGGCAGGTAGTATATCTATACTACCATCTTTTATAGAGTCAATTAACTCTCCCCAAGGTTGTATATGATATTTAAATTTTAAACCACTTATTTTTTCAATCTCTTTTAAATAGTCATTAGATAAGCCACTATTTTTATTATTTTCATTAACAAAGCTAAAAGGAGCCCAATCTCTTACTCCCCCTACATTAATAACAGGATGATTTTTTATCCATTGTTTTTCTTCTTTTGTAAGATTAAGTTTGTTTTCTTTTACCTCTTCATAAAATAAAACCATCTCTCCAATAACATCATTATGATAATTAATAGAAGTGGTAAATTTTATAAATTTTGTTAAGTCTTTATCAATTGGTTTATTAAATATAAGTTTATCTTTATCTCTAAAAATAGATAAAAGAGTTTGATTATCTAAACTCTCTTTTATAGTTAAAGATTTAATATTCTTATGTTTAATTAAAAGTGGTTTAACTACCCTTAATAATTCACTATTATCAAGGTTGTATACAGGTTGAGTTACAAGCGGTAGAAGTTGAGCATTAAATTTCTTTATATCAAACGATAAACCATATGTAATTAATAAAAACAATATCAACAATATTTTTTTCATCTATCCCAACTCCTCCCATATTAAGTTACAACTTATCTATGTAACCTATTGTTTATAATATCATAATTCTCTAATATCTCATTTTTTATAGAATCTGGAACATCTACATCTAATTTTTGACCAACCTCTAAATCTTTAGCTTTACTTTTCCAGCTATTCTCTTTAGCAAAATTACGAAGAATTTGTTTATCCATTGAAAGATAATTACATTTATTAAAATTTTCACGAGCTATAAATCTTGAACTTTCTGGAGTTAAAACCTCATCACCTAAAACCCATTTACCATTAGCATCAACAAACACTTCAAATTTTGTATCTACTACAACTATCCCTTGCTCTAAAGCAAATTTAGAAAAATCCATAAATAATGCTTCAAGTGTTGTGATAATTTTAGGGAATTTCTCTCTAACTTCAATTGAATTAAGAGGCTCATCTTTGATACCTTTAGTAGTTGGTGTGAAAAGTGGTGTCTTAAATTTATGCCATTGTTTTAAAGCAGACGATAGATTTAAAGAGTATGGGTCAATCCCATTTTGACAAGCTTCAAATAAAGAACCAGTTAGATAATTTCTAAAGATAAATTCAAACTGAACAACATCCCCATCAATTTCAGCTTCTAATGGTTTACACAACTCCATAAGCTGACATCTTGGTGCAATATTTAATGTTTCATCAACTTTTTCATCTAAAATAGCTGTTCTTATCCCCATATTTTTTGCAAATATTGCACCACCATCAGAGATAGCAGTTTGAGAGATACCTTTTCCATCAATTTCAAGATTTAAAGGAATATCAAATACTGAACATCTATCACTTCTTACTAATAGTACTTTAGGATCAGAACCAGGGCAAGTATAAAGATCTGCATTTTTACCAATATAAAATAGATTATATCCTATTGATTCTAACTCATCAATACCTTTTTGTGTTGTAGTTTCTTTTGATTGTGGCCATAGACCAAGTGCTGTAATATCGCTTATTTTCATTTTATTCCTCTCTTATTTGCTTGTCAAGATCAATGCTTTAAGAACATCAACCCCTGTTTTTAATTGGTTATCTTTATAAATATCTTCTTTAGTGATAACTTTCTTATCTTCTTCTGGTTTTTTAGTTTTTTTCTCTTTTTTACCATCTACTTTTTCCAATTCAACCTCAAGATGTTTTTTTAAGTCTTTCTCTTTAATAGAAAAATCATCATCTTTAGCCGATGGGGCAGAACCTTTATAACTATAAATATCAGGAACAATACCTTTTGCTTGGATAGTTCTACCACTTGGTAAATAGTATTTTGCAATAGTTATTTTTATAGCTTCTTTCCCATCATCTGTTATAGGTAAAAGCATTTGAACAGAACCTTTTCCAAAAGTATCTTCACCTATAACAACAGCTCTTTTAGCATCTTGTAAAGCACCACTAACAATCTCACTTGCACTAGCACTTCCACCATTTACAAGCACTACCATAGGAACTTTTGTAAGTGTTGTACTTTTAGTTGCCGTATAAGAGCTATCATCTGCTTTTGTTTTACCTTTTTGAGATACTATTACTCCATTATCTACAAAGATATCTACTGCTTTTATAGATTGATTTAAAGAACCTCCAGGATTATTTCGTAAATCTAAAACTATCCCTTTTGTTTTCTTTTTATACTCTTTTATAAACTTGGTTAAATGTTCAGCTACATTATTATCAAAAGATGCCACTCTTAAATATAAAATATCATCACCAATAGTTTTAGCACTAACAGATTTAACTTTAATAATACCTCTTATAATATCTATTTTGATAGGTTTATTCTCACCTTTTCGTACAACTGTTATATCTATAGGAGTTCCAGGCTTTCCTCTCATTATAGTTACCGCTTCATCAATAGTCATTTTAAGAGTTGATTTATCATTTATTTTTAAAATAATATCTCCAGATTCTACTCCAGCTCTTTGTGCAGGTGTATCATCAATAGGAGAGATTATTGTTAAAACACCATCTCTTACACCTATAACAATACCTAATCCACCAAATTCACCCTTCATACTAACTTTCATATTTTTATATGCTTTTTTATCCATAAAAGCACTATGAGCATCTAATTCACTCATAAGTCCAGCAATAGCTTTATTTACAATTTTATCAAGATGAACATCATCAACATAATACATCTCAACAGCAGAAATAACTTTTTGAAGTTTTGTAAACGATTCTAATCTAGTCGGTTCTGGCTCATTATCATCAACTTTTACACTCTCTTTTGCTAAAGAGAATGAGATAAAAATAGCTAATAGCAATACTAATATTTTTTTAATTTTCATTAAAGACCTTATTTATAATTTTAAATAATATTTTAGCTAAAAATGAATTAAAGACTATATAAAGAATTAAACAATAAAATTTAGTTCAAATAATGTACCATTGTCTTTAGTAAATTTCATCTGACTATTCTTTAATTTTTGTGTAAATTGAGTGATTAGATTTAATCCTAATCCTTCAGATTCTTTCTCTTCATCAAATCCCGTTCCATTGTCTTGTATGGTAAGAAAAGTTTGATTCTTTTCACTTTTAAAAGACAATTCTATCTTACATTTAGTTTTATCTGGATGATATTTAATCGAATTATTTAACACCTCATTTATAATAATTCCTAAAGCCATTGCCTCATCCATCGTTAAAATAGTTGAATCTATATTGTGAGTTATATTAATATTTTGCCTCGCATATACTTTTTCCACCTCTTCAATAATTTTTGATATATATTTTTGAGCTGGTATTTGCGATAGCGTTTCGGACTTATATAAAAACTGATGAACTAAAGACATTGATTTAATACGATTTATTAGTTGTGCAAAAGAGAGCTTATTTTCTTCTTTTTTGTATTTAGATGATTCAAGATATAGCATACTTATAACTATTTGAAAATTATTTTTAACTCTATGATATACTTCTTTTAGTAATAAATCTTTATCTTTAAGTAAAGTATTTATTTTATTTGTTCTTATCTGCACTTCGTTTTGTAAAAATTTCTCATTTGAATTTTTCATTTCCAATAACTCATCTTGTGCTTTTATCTTATCTTTTTGTATTTGACTAAATCTATCTGCCAATAATAGATTGAAAATCAATATTTCAAAAAATGAACCCGCCACAAAAGAATATCTATTTATAGCATTTATCTCCAACAATCCATTGACCATAGATGACATCATAATAACAGTAGTAATATAAAATATCATTGTAAATAGATAATAATGTGCTTTTGAAATATTTTTAAAATATGACCTAATAGCTGTATATAACAATGCTAGATATGTAATCAAAGACATTAAAGATATTTTAGGAAGCCAAGTATCAAAATCATATAAACACAATATCTCCAAAACAATAAATAAAAAAATCAAACCTTGAAGAAATTTGTATGTATTTGGTAAAACCTCTTTAGTATGTAAAAAATTTACACTAAATAAAATCAGAGAGATCACTAAAGGGGGAGTAAATAGGTATAAATGATGATGCCAATTAGCCAATCCCAAATAAAGATCCAGACCACTAAAGACCAATACAAATATAATACTAAAAATAATATAACTTACATAGTAGAAATATATCTTTTCTCTAGTGCTAAATAGTAAAAATAGGTTAAAACAAAGTATTACAAATAATCCACCAAAATAAAATAGATAAATAGAGGTAGAAAAAAGTTGCTGTTTTATAATTGTATTTTGGTTTTTATGAATTTCCAGTACTCCATATTGTGTAAATTTTGCATCAATTTGAAGGTAAAAAGTTTTAGTTTCATTTTGTTTTATTTTGAATTCAAAGCTTGGATGAATATCATTTAAAAATCTTTTATCAAGTGGCGTTTTTATATCAGCAGAATTTTTAATCCAACTATTATTTTTATATTCATAGAATGATACATATTCAAAAAAAGGCTCTTTTAGCTGTAAAATAAAACTATCATCTGTACTATTATTTGTAATCTTAAATTTAAACCAACTATTAGATTGGATATAACCTAATGCAAACTTATTCTTAACTTGTGTATCAAACTTTATATTAACTATATCTTCAATTTTTATATTTTTAGTTTTATCTTGATAATAAGGCAATGAAAAATTATCAAGCTTAATAGTGTCATCATTTAAGACAATATCACCAAAACCTATAGTTAGAAAGGTTAGAAAAATAAATATTAATCTCATCATAAAATTAAACCTTTTTTAAACAATATCCCAAGCCCACTATATTTTCTATATTTAATAGCGGTGTTTTTTTACGAACCCTTGAAAGTGTATCTCGTATAGTTGAATGGGTAACCTCTTTACTATCCCAAACATATTCTAATAATAAATCGTAAGAGATATTTTGATTGATATTTAAACATAACAAATGAAATAATAACATCTCTTTTCTTGTAAACTCCACTACACTACCAGATATAGTTAATGTTTTTGTTTCAAAACTATATAAATAATCCTTTGCTAAGCTTATATTTGTTGAAGCTCTTTTAGTATCTACTATTTTACTTGTATGTGAAATAATAGTAAGAGCTACATTTAAACTAGCTTCTAAATCATGCTCATCAAATGGTTTGATAAGGTAGCCATATAAATTTGTATCTCTTGCCTCTTGAATAGTTGCACTATCTCCATAAGCTGTCATATAAATAATAGGTATAAATTTTATTTGATTTATCATACTTGCACACATAATACCATCAATAGCACCATTTATATTTATATCCATAAAAATCAAATCAATATTATTCTTTTTCACAATATCTATAGCATCTTTAGCATATGAAACGATATCCACAACATTGTGATTTAAAGTTAATAATACATCTTTTATAAACTTTGCAGTTATAAATTCATCTTCAACTATTAAAATATCATATTTTTTATTTATCATAAAAGTATTATATCACAAAATAAAAGGCTATTTTCCGTCACCATTCCGTCAATAATATACTATAATTTGTTTATAAGGACTTAGAATTGATTTAAGCCTAAAATAAAAGGGGAAAGAAATGAGACGGAAATAACCTTTTCCTAGTTACTTTCAAGGCTATCATTGGGATGGTATTTCTGGTATAAATCAGCAATGCTTTTCACCACATTCCCACCCCCTTGATACTTCTTAGCCCAATCTTGCACAATATATTTAGCACAATCAAAGGACACTCTGCTCACGCCACCAGGTTTCTTGATTGCTTGCTCCAATAAGGCAGTTGCTGGCCCAACCAGGGCTATTAGTTTATCCGCGTAGAGCTTGTTGACCAATTCCCGTATTTGGGGTATCTTTGCCCACAATTGCAGTGTGCGTGCTGTTACACCCAGTTTGACTGCCATCTCCTTCTGTGTTGC
>DAOVXU010000243.1 GCA_030635995.1 Arcobacter sp.
GGTTCAAAGTAGTTATTGATTTTCTCTAATAGTGTTAGTTTAAAGTGTCCATATCCTTCTCCTGGAGTTTCATATCTTTTTTGTAATTCTAATAGTTCAGTTTCATCCATAAATAGTTTACATAAAGTATAAACATTACAGTTTTTCCACTCTTTAACTTCATCTAGTTCTTTAGAGTCTGTTACTATTTTCATAACTTGCTTTTTGATAGTTTTTTTAGTTCCAAACATATCAATTGTATTTCCATAACTTTTTGACATTTTTTTTCCATCAGTTCCAGGTACACTTTGTACAACTTCATCTATTTTAGATTTTGGCATAGTTAAAATTTCACCATAAGCATTGTTAAATGTATTTGCAATATCTCTTGCCATCTCTACATGTTGGATTTGGTCTTTTCCAACTGGTACAATATTTGAATTAAATAGTAAAATATCAGCAGCCATAAGTACAGGGTATGAAAAAAGACCATGATTTGAAGCTATCCCTTTTGCAGTTTTATCTTTATAGCTATGAGCTCGTTCTAATAGTCCCATAGGTGTATGATTTGAGAGTATCCAATATAATTCAAGTACTTCAGGTACATCACTTTGTACCCAAAATGTTGATTTAGCAGGATCCATTCCAAGTGCTAAAAAATTTACAGCTGCTTCAAAAATATTTTTTTGTAAAAACTCTTTATCTTTTACAGAAGTAAGGGCATGATAAGAAGCTATAAATGCAAATAGTTCCCCTTCATCTTGGGATTCTATCATCTTTTTTATCATCCCAAAATAGTTTCCTATATGTATTGTCCCTGATGGTTGTATTCCACTTAATATTCTCAATTTATCACCTTAGTTATTTTATAATGCGAATTATACCTATTTAAAGATAAAATGTATCAAATTATGTGGAGGCACTTAGCTTATGAAAAAACTTTATTTTGATGTTTGTGTAATTGGATGTGGACCAGCTGGTTTTGCCGCAGCTATGCGATCTTATGATTTTAATAATCATATTTGTATTGTTGAAGGTGATAATATAGGTGGTGCGGGTGTAATGGATGGAGCTTTGACTTCTAAAACTATGTGGGAATTGTCTTGTGATTATTCTATTGCAAAAAGAACAGATAGAGGGTATAGAGCTTCAGGACTTAGTGTAAATTATACAAAAGTACGGAATACAGTTTTTGAAGCAGCTAGAGAAAGACAATATCAAATATTATCTCAGATTGAAACATTTTCAAAAAAAGAGAATAGTACACAGAGTATAACATTATTAAAAGGTTGGGGAAAATTTACTAAACATAAAAGTATTATTGTTGAAAAACAGGATGGTACGAAAGTGGAAGTGATTGCTTCAAATTTTATAATAGCAACAGGTTCTAAACCAAGAGTGCATCCTACTTTAAAAATTGATGGTAAAAGAATAATTAATTCTGACCATATGTTAAATATAAAAAAATTTCCAAAACAAATTTTAATTATAGGAGCAGGGATTGTAGGATGTGAATTTGCTACAATTTTTGCTAACTTTGGGGAAACACAAGTTCATTTGTTAGATTCACAAGATAGAGTTATCCCTTTTGAAGATAATGATGTAAGTGAGTATGCTAGTAAGATGTTATCTAAAATAGGTGTAAATATTCATCATCAAGCTACATTAAGAGAGGTGAGGGATGAGGGTAAATATTTAGATATTATTTTAGATTATAAAGATGGTCATACTAAAGTTATAGCAGTAGATACTATACTTATCTCTATAGGTAGAGTACCAAATGTAAAAAATTTAGGACTTAAAAATTTAGAGATAGAATTAACTTCTAAAGGATTACTAAATGTTGATACAGAGTGTAAAGTAAGTGATAATATTTATGCTTGTGGAGATATATCTGGAAATGCAGCTTTAGTTAATATTGCAGAGATGGAGGGACGATTTGCAGCAAAAGCTATAGAATCTAAGATAAAATTTCCTCTAAGATATAGAAATGTTTCAACAATTATGTTTTTCAATCCAGAAATTGCAGCAGTTGGATTGAGTGAAAAAGATTGTCAAGAGCAGAAAATTGGATATAAAGCTATTTTTTATAAACATACACTTATTGCACGAGCAATAGCTATGCGAGAAACTGATGGATTTTTTAAACTTATAGTAACAAATGAAGATGATCCAACTATTTTAGGTATGAGAGCCGCAGGGATTCAAGCAGCAGCATCGATTATGTATATTGCAACTGTTATGGATCATAAACAAAGTTTATATGCTATTTTAAAAACTGTACACCCAAATCCAAGTA
>DAOVXU010000236.1 GCA_030635995.1 Arcobacter sp.
AAAAGTTTTTTAGTATTTTTAAAAATTGCATTCTAGTATTTTCATCATCTTCAACATATAAAACTTTCAGTTTTTTAGTTTCAATGCTTAAATTTGTTATATCTGATTTATCCATAATGTTTACCCTTTACTAATCATTAAAAGTATTTTATCAGTACTTAGTGTCAATATAGTGTCAAATGTCAAACAATATAATAAAATGATAAAAGTTTTGTATAGTAAAATATTTATTATCAGTAATATAAATAACTAAACAAGTATGTTCTGTGATATATTTCACATAAATATTAAACATAATTGTAGTTTTGTGAGATTTTTAAAATAATGATATCACAAGTGTTTGAAGTGGTGGGTCCGGTAGGATTTGAACCTACGGCCACTCAGTGTCAAGCGAATGGCGGAACAAGGGGTTAGTGCTATACTTATGAGTGGAGCATTAGGGCATAATAATACTACAAAAAATAAAAATAGAATTTATAATTCTAGGAGTTAGTTTAATAACAACATACTTATCATACAAAAAGTTCAAAAGTTGCAAATAGAGCTATTGACAAATTAGTATCTAATAAGATACAATAGTATTATGTATTTAATAAAACAAACTGATACCTTTTCAAAATGGTTAAATAAGCTAAAAGATATTAAAGGTAAAGTTTCTATTATTAGACGAATAGATAGAGTAAAGAAAGGTAATTTTGGAGACCATAAGCCAGTAGGTGATGGGAGTTAGTGAACTTAGAATCCCAATTGGTCCAGGATACAGAGTATATTACACAAAAAAGGATGATGAGATTGTTATACTTTTAGTAGGTGGGGATAAATCTAGCCAACCAGAAGATATAGCAAAAGCAAAACAGATAAAAAAGGAGCTAGAGGATGAGCAAACTAACAACATTTGATATATCACAATATTTAGATAGTAAAGAGATGACAGCGGAATACTTATCTCAAGTACTAAAAGATGGAGATATGAATGAGTTACTTGAAGCTATTGGTAATATAGCTAAGGCTAAAGGTATGAGCCAAATAGCAAAAGATACTGGGTTAGGTCGTGAAAGTCTATATAAAGCATTTCAAGAAGGTGCTAAACCTAGATTTGAAACAATAATGAAAGTTATGAATAGTTTTGGAGTGAAGCTACAAGCTAGTGTCTAATGTCCCCCTTTGTCAAGACAACTTAAATCATTAGTATTTCCTGGTAGAAGTATTAGTGAAATAAAATTAGTGAAATAAAAAGTGATTATTCTGGCAGCAATTCTAACCCAAAATAAAATTGAAAAATACAACTTGGACTACTACTAAAATAAAGCATTATAATAATTATATAAAAAAGTTTATTGGAAATAAAAAAGTAGTTTCTGTAAAACAAATGCATATAAAATTATTAGTACAATAACTAAATAATAATTACTTTTAAATATTGTTATTTATATAGTACTTTACATCAATATTAAAGTATTGGAAACCTAAATTTCCAAACTAATATAAGTGGGATTTTTGCAATATCATTATTAATTAGTTAATAATGATATTAATTTTTTTGCTAATATTAAACTTCTTTCATCTATAGATTTTTTATCCCATATCTGTTTTGAAATTAAATATAAATTTATATAGATATTTTTACTTTTCAGCCCTATATCTTTTCCTGTGTTATCTTGTATTGATGATTTTTCTTCAAAACTTTTATTTGAAAGATTTGAGTTGTAGCATGTTAAAGTTAGATTACCTAATCTATGGATATACTGTTCTTGTTCATTTTTGCTAAATAGCCTATTCCAATCACTTTTATCATCTGGTTTTTGAGGTAAGATATGCTCTATTGACCATACTAATTTATTTCTATGTGACTCTTCCCAAAAATCAACTTTAATTTCTCTTGATCTTTTTGAGCTTTCTAGTTTAATCAATAAACATCTTGTAGCATTTGGATTTATTGCATATAGTTCACTATTAGATAAAAATCTCTCAAATTCTTTATCACTTTTATATCTTTTTTCATTTGTTAAAAACTCTTTGATAGTTTCATAATCATTTTGTTCATTATTTGCCAATATATTAATAATATCTAAAAATATTTGATCAAGCTTACTAGTACCAGGAAAATCAGTAAGATGTCTTCTTGTAAACCAATTTTCTATTAGATTTAATATTTTTAATGTATCAGAAGTTATCCCTTTATCAAATAGATATAATAGCAAAGAATATGCCGGTGCTATTTTTAATCTTGTAAGATCTATTAATTTATCTCTAAATGGTAAAAGTCTAGACTCTATTATATTTTTTGGATCTACAAATACTGTATATATATTTGACTTTCTAATTAAATCATAAAATATATAGTTTACATCTTTTTTAATATGTGCAGAAAAAATATGTATAATATTTGATTTTGTTGCT
>DAOVXU010000224.1 GCA_030635995.1 Arcobacter sp.
AATAATAAAGTATATAAAAAAAATGATAAAAGTGGTGCATCTTTAAGAGATTTATGTTTTGCTATTTTTAGTCAATATTTGTCAATAAATAATCAATTAAAATATCAAGAAGTACAGACACTATTTAACAAATGGCATTGTAATAATAATTTTGTAATATTGACAAAAAAAGAATGGGAACAAAAAACTGATAATCTAAAAAATAGATATTTTGAGCCAATTGAATATGATTCCCAAGAACTTTATTTTACAACTCAATGGGGTAATAATGGAGGAAACTGCGATAATATTAATCAAGTAGTTAATTTTGCTAAAAATGAAGGTTATAATATTGAAATTAATAATGAACAATTAAATAGTAATAGTTCTAATGATAATAAAATAAGAAATATAATTTTATATGGTGCTCCTGGAGTTGGTAAAACACATAATTATCAAAGAATAATTTCAATGATTGAAAATAGAATAGCAGATAAAAATATATTTGATACTATTACAAATAATAAAAATAGTGAAAAAGTGGAATTAGATGAGGATACATTTAAAACTATAAAAGATGATAAAAGAGTTGAGTTTATAACTTTTCATCAAAGCTATTCTTATGAAGATTTTATTGAAGGATTTAGACCACAAGAAAATGGAAATATAGAACTTGAAGATGGGATTTTTAAAAGATTGGCATTAAATGCTATTAACCAAGTTAAAGAGGTGAAAAATAAACATATTACATTTGACGATGCTTATGATATATTAAGAACGCAATATATCGATGAAGAATTAGAACAATTACATACAGTAAGAAATATTAATATCTTAATCAATAATTTTCAAGATAAATTCCTAAAGGTTATTTCTGATGGTGCAAAAAATGAACAATATATTAAAAAGAATGATTTGGAAATTGTTGTAAATGCTATACTAGATGATATAGTTAAAAAACCTGTTGATATTAAAAAATTAAATGTAAAAAAAGATACTATTTCTTTGGCTGGTTATTATTTTCCTATTGGGACTAAAATAGTTGATATTATTAAAAATAATCAAATAGAGGTTGAAGAAGAAAAAAACTTTTACATAGTAATAGATGAAATAAATAGAGGAAATATATCTAAAATATTTGGAGAACTTATCACACTTATTGAAGAGGATAAACGAGATAACTATGAAGTTACACTTCCTTATTCAAAAGAGCCATTTAAAATTCCATCAAATCTTTATATCATAGCAACTATGAATAGTACAGATAAATCTATTGCTACGATTGATATAGCTTTACGAAGAAGATTTACATTTTTAAAAATGAAACCAAATTTAGAATTAGTTACAAATCTTGAAGCTAAAGAGTTAATGAAAAAGTTAAATAAATATATCAATATAAATATTAGTGAAGATTATGAATTAGGACATAGTTATTTTATGAAAGTAGAAAATAGTGAAGATTTAGAATTTATAAAAGAGTATAAAATAAAACCACTTTTAGAAGAGTATTTTTATGCTGATGATGTGAAGTTAAATGAAGTTATGGAGATGATTAAATAGATGGATAGATTATTTGTAGTAAACAAACCTGTAAATCAAGGTAGTAATTATTATTTAAGAAAAATTAAACGAAAGTATAAAGTTAAAAAGGCTGGGTTTTCTGGTACTTTAGATCCTTTTGCTTGTGGGTGTTTGATAGTTGCTTTTGGTAAATATACTCGTCTTTTTCAATTTTTATATAAAACTCCTAAAACTTATCGTACTACTATTTGGCTTGGGGCTTTGAGTGATTCACTTGATATTGAAAATATATCAAGTATTGATGATCATAAAAAGTATGATGAGGTGTACATAAAAGAACAACTACAATCTTTAAAAGGAAAACTTACATATTTACCTCCTAAATATTCTGCAAAAAGAATTGATGGGAAAAGAGCATATGACTTAGCTCGTGAAGGGAAAGAGTTTGAACTTAAAAAAGTAACTTCTGATATATTTGATGTGAAATTTATAAATTATAATCATCCTTTTATATCTTTTGATATAAGTGTAAGTGAGGGTTCATATATAAGAAGTATTGCCCAAGAATTTTTGGATAATATTGATGGATTTGGGACATTGTCTTATCTTGAAAGATTAAATGAGGGTAAATTTTATTTTGATAATGAAAAAGTTTTAAATCCTTTAGAGTATTTAAAACTTGATAAGATAGAATATACAGGCTCTAAAGAGTGGATAGAGTTGGGTAAAAAGATTTTGCCAGAGTATTTAGAACATAATATTTTAGGAACTTATATGATTGTATTTGATGATTTTTTTAGTATCATTGAGATAAAAGAGGAAAAGATTTCATATGTAATCAATAGGATACAACTATAATGAACTTAAGTAAGAAATCTTATGCAAAAGTAAATATATTTTTAAAAATAGCAGGAACAAGGGATAATTATCATCTTTTAGTTTCACGATTTGTTAGGGTGAAAAATCAATATGATACTATCTCTTTTCAAGATGGTAACTTTACTACTTTTACACTTGATGGTAATTTTGGTTGTGAGACTAAATCAAATACTATATATAAAGCAT
>DAOVXU010000011.1 GCA_030635995.1 Arcobacter sp.
ATAGGTTTGATTTGGTATTGTTTCGTAGTTTATAGTAATGAGTGTTAAATAATTCTAATTAAAATTGTCATTTATAAGTCACAAATCAATAAAAAGATTCTCTAAATTAGATTTTTTATAATTTTATGATAGTATATATACTTTAATAAATTATAATGAAAAGGAAACTTTAGTGAAAATAATTGCAAGTAATTTTAAAACAAATCATACTAGAAAAAGTACAAAAGAATTTGTAGAAAATATAAATAAGTTTTTAAAAGATGAAAATATAGATAATGAAGTTTTGATATTTCCAACTGCTACATCGTTAGATGAATTTAGTTTAGTTAAAAATTTAACTATTGGTTCTCAAAATGCTTATTATGTAAAAAATGGTTCTTTTACAGGTGAGATAGGAACGGATCAACTTGATGAGTTTGGTATAAAAACTATACTTATTGGTCATAGTGAAAGACGACATAAGTTGGGCGAATCTCAAAAAGATATTGCTTTAAAATATAATTATTATAAATCATTAGGATATAAGATTATCTACTGTGTTGGTGAGCCTTTAGAAGTTTATGAAGCAGGACTTACTGAAACTTTAGGATATATTTGGGAGCAGTTTGATGGGATTGATTTGGATTATGATAATCTTATTTTAGCTTATGAACCTGTTTGGGCTATTGGTACTGGTGTAGTTGCTTCACTAGACGATATTACAACTATTCATAAAAAAATTAAGAAAAAAATATCTAAACCACTTTTATATGGGGGAAGTGTAAAACCTACAAATTTAGATGCAATTTTAAAAATACCTAATGTTGATGGTACTTTAATAGGAACATCATCTTGGAATGTTGAAGACTTTAAACAAATGATAAAAATAACAAAGGATAATTAATATGATAATGAAGGGTAAAAAAGGGGTAATTCTTGGAATTGCAAATAATAAATCAATAGCATATGGTATAGCAAAACAATGTCAAGAGCAAGGTGCCGAGATAGCTATCACTTTTTTAAATGAAAGATTTGAAAAGAAATTAGCTCCAATAGCAGAAGATTTAGGTTGCAGTGGTAAATTATATCCTTGTGATGTATCAAATCCAGATGAGATTAAAGCTTTAAAAGAATCTTTAGAAAAAGATATGGGTGAGATTGATTTTATTGTTCACTCTATCGCATTTGCTCCTAAAGAGGGACTTACTGGAAGATTTACTGATATTACAAAAGATGCTTTTGAAGTTGCTATGAATATATCTGTTTATAGTTTAATAGAGATTACACAAGTACTTAAACCAATTATGTCTAAAAATTCTAGTGTACTTACTCTTTCTTATTATGGTGGAGATAAATATATTCCGAATTATAATCTTATGGGTGTAGCAAAAGCTGCATTAGAGATGACTGTAAAATATATGGCAGAAGATTTAGGAAAAGATGGAATTAGAGTAAATGCAATCTCAGCTGGTCCTATTAAAACTTTAGCGGCAGCTGGAATTGGTGAGTTTAGATTTATGCTTAAATGGAATGAAGCACATTCTCCTATGAAAAAGAATGTAACTACAACTGAAGTTGGAAATAGTGGTATGTATTTACTGTCTGATCTATCTAGTGCGGTTACAGGCGAAGTGCATTATGTTGATGGTGGATATAATATTATGGGTATGCCAGCAGTGTCATTCGACGAAGAGGGGAAACAGTCAATAGCATGGAATGGCGAAAAATAGGTTTAGTGCATCATCTTTTGTCCAAACTCTGCGTTAAAAAATAAATTCTCGATAGTCACTTACTTTAGTAAGCTCCTACCGTGAATTTATTTTTCGCCTTGATCTTGAACAAAATCTGACACACTAAACTTATTTTTGGGGTTTTGAAATCACGGGGTCTTGGAATCACTTAGAGATTTTAAATTTAAATTTTTTGAATTTAAATTTAAAATTTTATAAAAAAGAAGAGAAAGAATAAATGAATAATAATATTAATTTTAAAGAGTTGGCAAATAAATATCAAACACCATATTATGTATATGATTTTGATTATATTACTAAACAATATCAAGAGTTAAAAGAGGCATTTAAAGCTCGTAAATCACTTATCTCTTATGCTGTTAAAGCAAATTCGAATTTATCTGTTGTGAAGCATCTTGGTGATCAAGGAGCTGGGGCTGATTGTGTATCTATTGGTGAAGTTAAAAGAGCTTTAAAAGTAGGAATACCAAAATATAAAATTATATTTTCTGGTGTTGGTAAAACTGATGATGAGATAAAACAAGCTTTAGAGTTTGATATATTGATGATAAATGTTGAAAGTGAAGCTGAACTTGGTAGAGTTGAACTTATGGCCAAAGAGTTAAATAAAGTTGCAAGAATATCAATAAGAGTAAATCCAAATGTTAATCCAAAAACACATCCATATATTTCTACAGGACTTCATGAAAATAAATTTGGGGTAGATATTGATACTTCAAAAAGAATGTATATAAAAGCAAAACAAAGTAAAAATTTAGAGCCTATTGGTATCCACTGTCATATTGGTAGCCAGTTAACACATCTTGAACCTATAAAAGAGGCGATAAATATAGTTGCTGATTTGGTTAGAAATTTAAAATCTGCATTGAAAATAGAATTAAAGTTTTTTGATGTTGGTGGTGGATTAGGTATTGTTTATAATAATGAAGTTTTAATAGATACCAATGAATATGCTCAAACTGTACTAGAAGCACTATTTGGAATAGATATTACTGTTATATGTGAACCAGGAAGGTTTATTGTTGGAAATAGCGGTATATTTGTAACTAAAGTTTTATATGAAAAAGTAAATGGTACAAAAAGATTTGTAATAGTTGATGGAGCGATGAATGATCTTTTAAGACCATCTTTGTATGATGCGTATCATAAAATAGAAGTGGTTGGTAAAAGTGAAAATAATTGTGACTGTAATGTAGTAGGTCCTGTATGTGAAAGTGGTGATTTTTTTGCAAAGAATATAGAATTGCCAATGACCCAACATAATGATTTAATAGCAATTTATAGTGCCGGTGCATATGGTTTTACAATGGCAAGTAACTATAATACAAGAGGAAAAGTTACTGAGATTGCAATTGAAGATGGAGATGATAGAATGATTCGAAGAAGGGAAATTTTTGAAGATTTGATTGCTAATGAAGAAGAATATATAAAATAGATAAAAAGGATTTATAAATGGAGCAAAAAACATCATTAATGGGAAAAGTAAGAATTAGAACCAAGATTATAGTACCGACTATTTTAGTTTTGGTTTTAAGTAATTTGTTATCAATTTTTACTTCGGCAAATCAAATGAATGATTTAGCTAAAAATAATTCTAAAATAGCATTAAGTCAATTGACAGATTCTATTTTTTTAAATTTACGAACAGCTATGAATACAGGTGATTCTACTATTATTGCTGATGCTGAAGAGAAAAGTAGAAAAGATATTAAAGGTTTAGAAAGATTTGTAGTTGCTCAAGGTGCTGATATGTTAGAACTTTTTAATCCTCATTTAACCCTTACTAAAGATAAAAATATTTTGGAAGTATTCTCTTCAAAAAAAGAAAAAATAATAGAGAGTTTTGAAAATGGAAAGCATACACTAAGATCTCTTCGTCCAATGGTAGCAACTGCTGAATGTTTATATTGTCATGTGAATCAAAAAGAGGGTGATATAATTGGTGTAATGGATTTAACATTTAATCTTGAAGAATCAGATTTAATTATTAATAACACAGTGAATAATCTTATTTGGCAAGCAATTATTGTATTACTTTTTATAACTATTTTTATGACTTTATTAATTAGAAAAGCAACTAAACCTATTGCAGTATTTCAAAAAGGACTGGAGTCATTTTTCAAATATATAAATAAAGAGGAAGAAAATGTTAGATATATTGATGGATATAGTCAAGATGAGATTGGTGAGCTTGTAGCTTCTGTAAATAAAAATATTGATGAAACGGTAGCAGGTGTACATAAAGATGAATCGGTAATTACTGAAGCAAAAAAAGTATGTCAAGAAGCTTCAATGGGTGTTTTTGATGTTAAAATTATAGCAGAAGCACATAGCCCAGAATTAAATGACTTAAAGAATTTAGTAAATAATTTAATTGATTCTGTTGGATATAATGTAAGTAGAGTTTCTAATGTATTGAATTCATATGATAATGGTGACTATACGGCTAGAATAAATTCTAAAGGGAGTACTTCTGGTATTATGAAAGAGGTTTTTACTAAAGTAGATGCTTTAGGTACTGGACTTACTCAAAATGCAAAAACAAATCTACAAAATGGTGAAAGATTGCAAGATGATGCACAAAGCCTTGAAACTTCAATTTCAACTATACAATCATTTTTAACCGAACAATCAACACAATTAAATAGTAGTGTAGGTGAATTATCTCAAATTACTCAAGCTATACGAGAAACAACAACAAATTCTATATCTATGGCGTCTTACGCTTCAGATGTTACCTCTTCTGTTCAAAATGGTCAGGAATTAGCAAATAAAACATCTAGTGAAATGGATGAAATTGCACTACAAATTAATTCTATAAATAAAGCAATTACAGTTATTGATCAAATTTCATTTCAAACAAATATTCTTTCTCTTAATGCAGCAGTAGAAGCGGCAACTGCAGGGGAAGCAGGGAAAGGATTTGCTGTAGTTGCAGGGGAAGTTAGAAACCTAGCAAATAAAAGTGCAGATGCAGCAAATGAGATTAAAGCTTTAGTTGAAAGTGCTACTAAAAAAGCAAATGATGGTAAAATTATATCTGATAATATGAAAGATGGATATGATCAGTTAAATGAACATATAACAGCAACAATTAATTTAAGAAAAGAGGTTACAACTGCTTCTAAAAATCAACAACAAAGTATTGAACAAATTAATACAAGTATAAATGTAATTCAAAGTCAAACTAAACAAAGTACACAAATGGCAGAGGATGCTTCAGATATTGCAATACATACAAGTCAATTAGCATCAACAATTGTTAAAGATGCTAGTGAAAAAAAGTTTGATTAGAGAAAAGGATATATTGATGAATGAAGAAGGACTTAACGAATTACGAGATACCTTAGATAATATTGATAATGAGGTTTTACAACTTTTAAATAAAAGGATGAACACTGTTTATAAAGTTGGTGAATTAAAAGCTACAAGTGGTGGAGCTATATATAGACCAGAAAGGGAAAAATCTATAATAGATAGATTAACTACTTTATCAAAAGATGCTGATGGTAGTTTAAATAGAGTTGCAATTGAGGCATTGTTTTTAGAAATATTTGCAATTAGTAGAAATCTTGAATTACCAGAAAACATAGCATATCTTGGACCAGAGGGGAGTTTTACCCATCAAGCAGCAGAGAGTCGTTTTGGTGCAATGAGTGCATATCTTCCTATGGCTTCTATTATAAGTGTATTTAGAGAAGTAAGTGCACAAAAAGCAAAATTTGGTGTTATACCTATTGAAAATAGTAGTAATGGAATTGTAAGTGATACTCTTAAATGTCTTGCACAATATGATCTAAAGATTATTGCAGAGGTTATGGTTGATATTCATCATACTTTAGCTACAACCTGTGATAATGTTAAAGATATAAAGAAAATTTATTCTAAAGATATTGCATTTGATCAATGTCATAAATTTTTAGATGATTTAGGACTTGATGATATTGAATATATCCCTGTTGAAAGTACAGCAAAAGCGGCAAAAATAGCAGTTAAGGAACCAAATTCAGCAGCTATTTGTTCTCATGTGGGTGCAAAAATTTATAATTTACCAATTTTATTTGAGAATATTGAAGATAAAGGGAATAATCGTACAAGATTTTTAATAATATCCAATTTTGATAATGGTAAAAGTGGAGATGATAAAACTTCTATTTTAGTTCAATTATCAAATGAAGCGGGAACATTGGTAAAATTTTTAACTGATTTTGATAAAGCGAATATAAATTTAACAAAAATAAAATCGCATATAGTAGAGGGAATCTCTACATTTTTTATAGAATTCAATGCACATAAAGATGAAGATAATGTAAAAAAGATATTTGATAATTATAAAAAAGAGATAAAATTTTTAGGTAGTTATGTAAGGGAATCTGATGACATTTAATAAAGTTTTAGATGGTGTAAAAACTTATGAAGCAGGTAAGCCAATTGAATTAGTAGTAAGAGAGTATGGTGTAGATCCAAAAGATATTATAAAATTAGCTTCAAATGAAAATCCATATGGTACAAGTGCTAAAGTTGTTGCAAGATTAGAAGAAGTTGCTAAAAATGCGTTTGTTTATCCTGATGATTCTATGTATGAATTAAAAGAGGCTTTAGGGCGTAAATTTAAAGTGGATGAAACTAATATAATTATAGGTGCAGGTAGTGATCAAGTAATTGAATTTTGTGTACATGCAAAATGTGATGCTAATAGTAAAATACTTATGGCTAAAACAACTTTTGCTATGTATGAGATTTATGGAAAGCAAACTGGTGCTACAATCTTAAAAACACAATCTAATGAACATAATTTAAATGAATTTAGAGAGATTTATAAAACTCAAGGTGCTGATATAATTTTTCTTTGTTTACCAAATAATCCTCTGGGAGAATGTTTAGATTCAAAAGATGTATATGCATTTTTAGATGAGGTTGATGAAAATACTTTAGTAGTACTTGATGGTGCATATCAAGAGTTTGCAACTTATAAAGATGGTAAAAAAGCTATAGTTCCAAGTGAAGTTATATCTAAATATTCTAATGTAATTTATTTAGGAACTTTTTCTAAAGCATATGCTTTAGGTGGTATGAGAGTTGGATATGGGATAGCACAACCAGAGATAATAAAAAATCTTTATAAATTAAGACCACCATTTAATATCACAACACCTACACTAGCTTCTGCAATAGAAGCTTTAAAAGATGAAGAATTTGTATTTGAATGTATTATTAAAAACTTTGAACAAATGAAAAGATATGAGGAGTATTCAAATAGTAAAGGATTTAAATATATCCCAAGCTATACAAATTTTATCACTATATATCTTGATGGATATAGTTCAAAAGATATTGCACAAAAACTTCTTGAAAAAGGTGTAATTGTAAGAGATATGACTGGATATGGTTTTAATGCTCTTAGGATTACAATAGGTACAGATGCACAAAATACAAAAGTATTTAAAGTATTGGATTTGGTTCTTTAATGGATAAAATTTATTATAGTTATAATGATTGTTTAAAGGATTGTAAAGTTTTATTACCTCAAATAGAACTTTACAATCCAGATGCACTTGTGTCAATTGCTCGAGGTGGATTAACTTTAGGGCATCTTTTATCACAAGGGTTAAATACAAATAAGTTATATACAATAAATTCAATACACTATAACAATACTAATAAATTAGATACTTTTGAAATATCAAATATACCAAATCTACATCAATTTAAAAAAGTAGTTTTGATAGATGATATTATTGATAGTGGCGAAACTATGGTAGAGATTAAAAGAATATTAGAAAAAGAATATCTCTATTGTGAATTTAAAATTGCTACCTTGTTTTATAAAAAAGATGCAATAATAGAGCCAGATTTTATGGTTAGAGAGGCAAATCAATGGATTGACTTTTTTTGGGAAGTTGATTTATTAAAATAAAGTGAAAAATATGATAGATATAAAAAATAAAAATATAGAAGAGTTAGAAAAATTAGCACAAGATATTAGAGATAGAATAATAGATGTAGTATCAAGAAATGGTGGCCATTTTAGCTCAACGCTAGGTGCTGTTGAATTAACTATTGGAATGCATAAAATTTTTGATAGTTTATATGATCCCTTTATCTTTGATGTTTCTCATCAATGCTACCCTCATAAATTAATAACTGGAAGATGGGAAGAGTTTGATACATTAAGACAATTTAATGGTCTAAGTGGATTTACTAAACCTAAAGAGAGTGATAGTGATTATTTTGTAGCTGGACATAGTTCAACGTCAATCTCCCTAGCAGTTGGAGCTGCAAAAGCGAATAAACTTCAAAAAGAATCTAAAGTACCTGTTGTTATGATAGGTGATGGTTCAATGACAGCTGGACTTGTTTATGAAGCTTTAAATGAACTTGGAGATTTAAAATTACCTATTGTTATTGTTTTAAATGACAATGAGATGTCAATAGCTAAACCAATAGGGGCTATCTCTAAACATTTAAGTAAACTTCTTGCTGGTAAATTGTATCAAGGTTTTAGGGAAAAAGTTGATCATATAGTGAAAAATTATATGCCAAATGGGACTGAATATATTGCTAAAAAAATTGAAGAGAGTTTAAAGCTTATCACACCTGGTATTATTTTTGAAGAGATGGGTGTAGATTATATTGGACCTATTGATGGACATAATCTTGAAGAGATATTTGATACTTTAGAGTTAGCGAAAAACCTTGGAAAGCCTGTAGTTGTTCATGCAAAAACAGTTAAAGGGAAAGGTTATCCTATAGCAGAAGGTCACCATGAACATTGGCATGGAGTATCACCTTTTGATATTAAAACAGGAATAGCTCTTAAAAAAACTGTAACAGATAAAAGTGCAACAACAGTATTTAGTGATAAATTGTATGAGTTAGCTTTAAATGATGAAAAAATAGTAGGAGTAACAGCTGCTATGCCAAGTGGAACAGGTATAGATAAGCTTATGGCTAATTTTCCTGATAGGTTTTGGGATGTTGCAATAGCAGAACAACATGCGGTTACATCTATGGCTGCTATGGCTAAAGATGGTTTTAAACCATTTGTAACTATATATTCAACTTTTTTACAAAGAGGTTTTGATCAAATTATCCATGATGTTTGTTTGATGAATTTAGGAGTTACTTTTGCTATTGATAGAGCTGGAATAGTTGGAGCAGATGGAGAAACACATCAAGGGCAATTTGATATTAGTATGTTGAGATTTTTACCAAATATGACATTACTTGCTCCAAGAGACACTAAAACATTAGAGTATTCTTTAGAATTTGCACAAGATTTTAATACTCCATTGGCTATTAGATATCCAAGAGGGGCATTTAAAACTTTGGATTTTCCTTCAACTCCTTTTATTTATGGAAAAGGGGAAATTCTTCAAAAAGGTGAAAGTGATATTGCCTTTATTGGGTATGGTGCTGGGGTAAGTCGTGCTATAGATACACAAG
The DNA here is from genome assembly GCA_030635995.1 of Arcobacter sp. Taxonomy (GTDB): domain Bacteria; phylum Campylobacterota; class Campylobacteria; order Campylobacterales; family Arcobacteraceae; genus CAIJNA01. Next base: position 9,177 of record DAOVXU010000011.1, read on the forward strand.
AGTTGGTTAATAAGAGTATAACAATCGTCGATTTAAGATTTATAAAGCCATTAGATGGTAAGTTATTAATAGAACTTTCAAAAGTCACAAAAAGATGGTATATTTTTAGTGATAGTCAAAAACAAGCAGGGGTAGGTTCTGCAATATTAGAATTTATAAGTGAAAATGAATTGAATATAAAGCTTACAACTTTTGAATATGATGATTTATATATTCAACACGGAGATACTAAATCACTTGAAGAAGATTTGGGATTATTACCAGCACAGTTAGCATTAAAAATAGATAGGGGATAATATGAAATATGGACAAAAAGAGATATTAGAATTTGATATAGATAAAAAAGAGAATTATTGGCCAAATGAGCATAAAAAAAGTTATATTATTAATATTGAGTTGCCAGAATTTATGTGTTTATGCCCAAGAAGTGGTTACCCAGATTTTGCAACAATCAAACTACAATATAGACCAAATAGAAAAGTTATAGAGTTAAAAGCATTAAAATTGTATATTAATTCTTTTATGACAAAACATATATCACATGAAAATTCTGCAAATGAAATATATGATATATTAAAAAAGAATTTGAAGCCAAAATGGATAAAACTTATAGCTGATTTCAATCCAAGAGGAAATGTTCATACAATTATTACTATAGATAGTGACGATAACTAGGATTATTTAAATATGAAAAAGTTAGTTTCTACAAGTGAAGCAGCAAAACTTTTAGGACTCTCTGTTCAAGGGGTACATTATCGTATAAAAAAACAACGATTAGAATCAATAAAAAAAGATGGAAAGACTTTTGTATATATAGATAGTAATATTACACCTAAAGTAGATAACAAGCCTAATATTCAGATAGATTCTGAGATCGTTAAATCAAAAGATGAACAAATTATATTGTTAAAAGAGACAATAAAATGGATGAAAAAACAATATAAACAAGAGATAAAGCGACTAGATAATAATCAAATAAGAATAATAGATGTTTTTAAAAGTGAAATAGTATTACTCCAACAAGCATATACTGAGATGCAAAATATTTATAAGATTTCATATAAGGATAAAGACGAAGATAAAAAGCAAGAGTTAGATATACTAACTGTAGAAGAATTTTTTATACTTATGCGAAGTCATGGTAAGAGTAACATAGAGATAAAAAGTATTATCTTAAATAAAATAAAAGATGGCGATAGACGATTTATTTATAATAGTTCAACTAAAGAATTGTTGATATATAGAAGTGATTTTATCGACTTAATTTAAGGATTTTGATGTTAAAAGTGTTATTAAAAAGTAAAATTCTAGGTTCTGTTATTCTTGTATCGTTGATTATTATAAGTACTCTATTTTTCTTTATACCAAAGATAACAGAAAAGAATACAATTGATTTAGTAACTAAAAATAGTATAAATGCCGTACAACAAATAAAACTTACAAGAGCTTATTATGTAAGTAGTGTAGTAAAAGATGTAAAAAAATATGCTCCTAATCTTGGTTTTGATTATTATCATAAGGGAGCTGATGGTAAGTTACCTTTCCCTACAACAACAATTCATGATTTAAGTAAAATATTTAGTGATAATACAGGGCTTACATTTAATCTATATAGTGATTTTCCTTTTAAACCAAAAGCTAATAGGGTTTTAACATCTAAACAAAAAGAGATATTAAAATTTACACAAGAAAATGAAGATGGTATATATGTAGGGAGAGATACTATAGATGGTAAGCCTGTCTTAAGAGTTGCTATTACAGATTTTATGACAGATCCATCCTGTGTATCTTGTCATAATGACCATAAAGATAAGACTTGGGAAACAGGAAAATGGCAGATGGGTGACAGGAGAGGTGTTTTAGAGGTTATTACTCCTCTTGACGAACCTTTATTGGCTAATAATTATATGAGACTTCAGATATTATTGTTTATTACGGTGATCCTTGTATTGCTGGTGATATATTTTTCATTTATGTTAATACGAAGAGAAAGTGAATTGTTAGGCGAGAATGATATTTTAGATGCTAAGATCAAAGAAGAGGTAGCAAAGAATGTTCAAAAAGAGAAACAGTTAATAATTCAAAATAGAAGTGCTGCATTAGGTGATATGCTAGGTGCTATTGTTCATCAATGGAAACAGCCGTTAAATGGAATATCTATCTCTAATAGTGCTATGAAGCTTCAACTTGAATTAGGAGATTTAGAAATTAAATACTTTAACACTCATATCTCTAATATTGACCAGCAAATAAAAAATATGAATATTACTATGGATGATTTTAGAGATTTCTTTAAGCCTAAAAAACAATCTTGCTATGATGTAAATACAAGTATTAATGATGTATTAAGTTTAATACACAAGATTTATGAGATAAAAAATATAAATATTAAATTAAATTTAGAAGATGGCCTTGAGACAAATGGTTATCCAAATGAATTAAATCAAGTAATAATAAATATTTTAAATAATGCAAGAGATGCAATACTTGGGAATAATTCAGATATCAAGAATATATATATCGATACATATAAAGATGAAAATAATTTTAATATAATCTCCATTAAAGATTGTGCAGGTGGAATTCCTGAAGATATTATAGATAAAATCTTTGATCCTTATGTAACTACAAAAAGTGATAAAGAGGGAACCGGAATAGGACTTGATATGAGTAAAGCTATAATGGAAAAAGTTGATGGAGATATAACTGCATCAAATGTAGAAACTACAATAGATGGAAAAACTCACAAAGGGGCTAATTTTATAATTACTTTATGTAGTTGTTAAATCCCTCTTACTTAAAATCTGATATAATCCTTTAAAATATTTAAGGGGTTATATATAATGAAACAAAATCAAAACAAACAAAAAATAGTAATTTTAGATGCACTTACTTTAGGTGATGATATAGATTTAGATATCTTTAAAGAATTCGGTGAGTTAGTTATATATGATACTACATCTTCTAGTGAAGTTTTAGAGCATATAAGTGATGCTAAAATAGTTATTACAAATAAAGTTATTATAGATGCTAATACAATGGATAATACAAATATAAAACTTATATGTATAGCTGCAACAGGTATGAACAATATTGATTTGGATTATGCAAAAAAGAAAAATATAGAGGTAAAGAATGCAGTTGGGTATTCTACTTCTAGTGTTGCACAACTTACATTTTCTATTGCACTAGAATTTATTCAAAATATTAAATATTATGATAATTATGTAAAGTCTAATGAGTGGTCTAAATCAAAGATATTTACAAATGTATCAAAACCATTTTATGAATTAAATGGAAAAGTATGGGGTATAATTGGTCTTGGAAATATAGGAAAAGAGGTTGCAACTATTGCAGAAGCTTTTGGATGTAAAATAAACTATTATTCTACTTCTGGTTCGAATAATAATACAAAATATAATAATCTATGCTTAGATGAGTTACTATCAAGTTCAGATATAATATCTATACATTCACCACTTAATGAACAAACAAATAATTTGATAAATAAAACAAATATTAGTATGCTAAAAGATGATACAATTCTATTAAATCTTGGTCGTGGTGGTATTGTAAATGAGCTTGATATAGCTAATGAGCTTGATAATAGGAATATATTTTATGGTACAGATGTAGTAACAAAAGAACCTATAGAATTCACTTCACCACTACTTAAAATTGTGAATAAAGACAGATTAATAATCACACCACATATCGCATGGGCTAGTAAAGAAGCTAGAGTTAGATTAATAAATATTATTAAAGATAATATAAAAGAATTTATATTATAATACATACTGTAATACGAATATAAAAACACATTAAAGGATTATTATGACAAATTTATTATATGCTTCAAATGAGATGTTCTCATCAACTCAATTAATTAGAAAGAGTAAAGATATATTTGATAAATTAACTTCAAATGAGATTGAGAAGGCTATTATACTAAGGGATGGCAAACCAAACTTTATGCTTTTAGAATTTAATAAATATGAAGAGATGATGAAAGAATATGAATATTTAAAAGCAAATTTTACTATAAATAAACAAAATAATATACAAATTCAAGAAGAAAAAGTATCTGAAAGTATAACTTTAGTTAAAGATGAAGAGATAAGTGAGGATGATCAAATATTGAATGAGTTTATTGGTGATATAGAAGATTGTATAGATGATGATATAAAGATAAAAGAAGAAGAGGAGTTGAAAATTGCTTTAGCTCAAATAGAAGCTTTAAATTTAGAACCAGAATTTCAAAAAGAAGCACAAGATAAATTGATAGAAAAATCTTCTGCAGAGATAAAAGAATTTTGGAATTAATATGTATGACGCTTTAATAATTGGAAATGGCGGTGCTGGATTATCTTGTGCAATAAGTCTTAAAAAAAGGGGATATAATGTAATTATATTATCAAAAACTCATGCTACTGCTTCACAAACTTCTCAAGCACAGGGTGGAATAAATGCTGTTTTAGGCAATAGTAATGATACTGTAATAAATCATATAGATGATACTCTTAAATCAGCACACCAACTAGGAGATAAAGATGCTATTAGTTTTATGTGTGGAGAAGCTGCTAAGACTATTGAATGGTTAGATTCATTAGGTGTCCCTTTTAGTAGAGATAAAAGCTCTAATATAGCACAAAGACAAATGGGTGGTGCAAGTGACAAAAGAGCTTGTTATAGTTCCGATTATACTGGATTAAAGATACTTCATAGCCTTTTTGATACAGCATTAAGCCTTGGTATAGAGTTTATAGATGAAAGTATGCTATTAAGCCTTATTATTGAAAATGAAGAGATAAAAGGGGTAACTTCTTTAGATATTAAAACATCCCAAGTTAGCCAGATCTTAGCAAAGAATACTATCTTAGCAACTGGAGGTTATGGTGGTGTTTATCATAATTTTTCTACAAATTCTTCAGCTACAACATCTGATGGGATAGTTGCAGCATTAAATAAAGGTGTTGAATTAGAAAATATGGAGTTTGTACAGTTTCATCCAACATCTCTAAAAGATAAATTTATACTTATAAGTGAATCTGCTCGTGGTGAGGGTGGATATCTTGTAACCAAAGATGGAAAAAGATTTGTTGATGAATTATTGCCACGGGATATTGTAGCAAGAGAGTTATACAAAAAGATAGATAATGAAGAAGAGGTCTTTTTAGATTTAAGACATCTTGGACTTGAGAAAATAGTTCATTTGATGCCTCAAGAGTATAAACTTTGTTTTCAATTCACTGGATTAAAGATGGATAAAGAATTGATACCAATTATCCCTGCAAGTCATTATACAATGGGTGGTATTAAAGTAAATCAAGAATCAAGAACAAATATAAAGTCACTTTATGCAATTGGCGAATGTTGTTCAAATGGTATTCATGGTGCAAATAGACTTGGAGGTAACTCCTTACTTGAAATAATCACTTTTGGAAAGCATTTAGGAGATAATATTTGTATAAGTGATAATGAGGGTAAGAATATTGAATATCCAGAGTTTTTAGAAGATAAAGATATGATTGATAAATTATATTCAATGGATAATACAATAGATTTTTATAAATCAAAAGAGACACTAGGTAAAATGATGTTTAAAAATGTTGGATTATTTAAATGTGAAAATAAACTAAATAAAGCCAATCATCTAATAGAACAATACAAAAAGAATTTTAAGTTTATGGGTATAGATGATAAAAATAAGATCTATAATACAAATTTAAAAGAATTATTAGAGTTTAAAAATATGGTTTTATGTGCAGAAGTTATTATACAATCAGCATTAAATAGAAAAGAGAGTCGTGGAGCACACTATAGAGATGACTATCCAAAAGAAAATAATACTTTCTCAAAAAATACCATTATTAAGAAAGTTAAAGATACTTTAGCAATGGAGTTAAGATAGTGAAGATTATAGTATGTGAAAAAGAGTATAGTATAGATGAAAAAGTTACAAATATATTAGATATATTAACATATATAAAAATAAATTTAAATAATTCCTTAGCATTTAGATATGGCTGTAAAAGTGGTGTTTGTGGCAGTTGTGCTGTTGTTGTTAATGGTGTTGAAAAATTAGCTTGTGTTGAAAATATAGATGGAAATACTACTATTAAACCTTTACGAAGATTACCTAGTATAAAAGATTTGGTTATAGATTCTTCAAATATAAAGAATAAATTAATGCAAGCAGAAGCATTTTTAAAAGAAAAATCAAATGAAAAGATTACCCAAGAAAATATAGATAAAATTGATCTACAAAGTAATTGTATTTTATGTAATAGTTGCTATAGTTCTTGTCCCGTATTTGATATAAATCCTGATTTTATAGGACCTTTTGCTTTAACTCGTGCTTATAGATATTTAAATGATGCTAAAGAGCTTGATAGTAAAAATAAATTAGATGCAATTCAAAAAACTGGTATTTGGGATTGTACATTATGTGGTGCATGTAGCTTAGTTTGTCCCCAAAATATTGATATTAAAATGGATATTATGAATTTGCAGAATATGAGTATACAAAATGGTTATGAAAACCCAGCATTTAGTTCTAGCGTAGATACCTTTGGTGGATTTGATAGTAATATCAACTTTGGCTTTAATCCAAATGGATTTTAAATAGTAGGAGATACTTATGAAAAATAAAGAGATAATACAAATATTAAAAGATACTTATCCTCGGGATATAAGAAAACAGTTAGTAAAAACTATTTTAATAGAAGAAAAAAGATGTGATGCAGTAGAGATTAAAGAGTATTATTTGATAATAAATCAAATCTTATCTTATGTTTTGAAAGAGTTAAATTGGAATTTTACAGATAGCTCAAAGTCTTGGGATGAGAATCCATTGATGATAATGGAAGATGTTTTTCCCAATATTGATACTACTAAATGGTATAAAGAACAAAAATTAGTAATCTCAAATGATATAAATGTGATTGTTAGTTAAGAGATAAAGCCTAAGCTTTATCTTCAAATTTTGCTAAAAACTTTTTAATATTTTTAGCTGCTTGTCTAATTCTCTTATCATTTTCAATTAGAGCAATTCTTACATAATTTTCACCATGTTCACCAAAACCTATACCAGGAGCAACTGCTACACCAGCTTCAACTAATAATTTTTTAGAAAACTCTAATGACCCTAAATGTTCTACACAAGGTGGTACTTTTGCCCATACAAACATAGATGCTTTATTTCTTTTTATATGCCATCCTGCTCTATCAAATGCTTCAATTAGTACGTTTTGCCTATGGTCATATTTATCTGTAATATCTTTTACACATTGCTGATCCCCATTAAGTGCAACAGTAGCAGCAACTTGAATAGGTGTAAACATACCATAATCAAGCCAAGATTTGATTTTTTGTAATGCACCAATTAGTTTTGTATTTCCTACAAAGAATCCTACTCTCCAACCTGCCATATTGTATGATTTACTAAGTGTAAAACTTTCAACAGCCACATCAGTAGCCCCTTCAACTTCCATAATTGAAGGTGTTTTATAACCATCAAATGTAATATCTCCATAAGCAATATCACTAATTACATAAAATCTCTCTTTTTTAGCCATAGCTACAAGTCTTACATAAAAGTCCGGAGTTACTGTTGCAGTTGATGGATTGTGAGGGAAGTTTACAACCACATACTTTGGTTTTGGAGAACTATTTTTAAATACATTTTCTAAATCTTCAAAAAATTTATCTTCATCAATATTATAATGTTCATCAAATACAATACCAAATTTTACAACATTACCACCAGCAAGAATAAATGCATAAGAATGAATTGGATATGTAGGATCAGGTACAATAGCAACATCACCTGGATTTGTTATAGCATAAGCTAAGTGAGCATAACCCTCCTTACTTCCCATCGTTGCAACACATTGTGTTTGTGGATCTAAATCAACATCATACTTTCTTTTATACCAACCAGCAATTGCCATAAGTAATTTTGGTATCCCTTTTGATGCAGAATATCCGTGTGTTTTAGTTTTTTGTGCTGATTCTACAAGCTTTTCTCTAATATGTTCAGGTGTATCACCATCTGGATTTCCCATTGAAAAATCAATTACATCTGCACCAGCTCTTCGTTCTTTCATCTTTAAGTCATTTACCTCTGCAAAAACATACTTTGGTAATCTTTCCATTCTATCAAATTTTATCTCATCAAACATTTTTTCCCTTTCTTTATTTGACTATAATTGTCAGACCTCTTTTAATATTTAGTAGTGTATATCTATCTTCAATTTTTATATAATATGTATCTTTTGGTAATTTTATCTTTAGCCCTTTATACACTCTACTTTTTTTAACTACACCAAGTACAGTTAAATCTTTACTATAAAATGACATACTTGGAAACCAATGATTTAGTTTCTGACTAATCACTTTTATCTCTTTAGCATCATCTACTTTTAAAAGATATGCTTTTAGAGGTTTAAGCAATTTATTTTTCTCATTCTTTTCCATTTTTATAGCTTGTGACAACTTTGTATTTTTAACATTTATCTTATATTCCCAAGAGGTTAAAGACAGTTTATTAATATCTAAAATAACAGTTTCACTTCGTTGTAATTCTTTGTTGAAAATATATGGGTCAAGCATATATTCACTTTTGAAGAATATCTTCCATCTCATTATTTTATCATTATAAGATAATGAATTGGTAAAATAGTAAGAATAACCTAAGTTTGCTAAGGTATCTTTTAGTATCTTAAATGCAAGTGTTGGATTGCTATTTACTATAAAAGTTAAAGTTACTTTTTTAGGACTATTAAATCGTAATTTTAAAAGTCCATTTTCATTTAAAGTATCTAAAACCTTTGTATATCTTAAGTTATCTCCTATATAAAAAAGATCTTTTTGTTTTGTTATATTATCTATTAAATTTTTATGTTTAATATAATTGTTGGTATCAATTATATTTTCTATTTTTTGCTGCAATAAATCAGCATCTACAGAAGTTAATAAAATTAAACAAAATAATAATATTTTTTTCAAAAGACTTATCTACTTTAAAGCGTGTATTAAAATTCCAGCTGCTACTGATACATTTAAGCTATCAAAATTATTTTCCATTTTAATAGCTACTCTTAAATCTAATTTTTTAGTTAATCTACCCGATAAACCATCTCCCTCATTTCCTAAGAATAGAGCCATTTTTTGATCTTTTTCTCTTGAGATAGATTTAATATCATACCCTTCTGTGTCTGCACCAACTAAACTAAATCCAACTTGTTTTAGTTCGTTTGCAAGGTCAAAACTATTGTGTACTAATCCTACAGGAAAGTCCAACATAGTTCCCGAACTTGTTCTTACCATTGGAGCAGGAAGTGGATTTTTAAGTCCACATATTATTAATCCTTCTGCACCAAGGGCATAACACGAACGGATAATTGCACCTATATTTCCTGTATCTGTAAGTCCATCAAGGACAACTATAAATTCTTTCTTTTTTAATTCTGTTAATTCAGTATATTCATAATCTTTGATTCGTAGCAAAAATCCTTGGTGATTTCCACCACGAGCAAGACCTTGTGCTTTTTGCATATCTGGTCTAATGATTTTTGCACCATTATCCATAAATTTTTTGAAAAGTTTTTTATCAATCTCTTTTGTTAAAAAGATCTCTTCAATAATTTCTGGATGCTTATCTAAAATATAAAATACTATTTGTTTTCCGTATACTATCATACGTGAATTATAGCTAACTCTTTGTACTAATATACTTAAGCCCAAATCTACAAGAATTTTGCTATCATCACAATTATAATAATTATAAATAATGGAAT
>DAOVXU010000029.1 GCA_030635995.1 Arcobacter sp.
AAAAAGTTATATAATCTATATCTAAATATTTTCCAAAAATTTTAATAGAATGTGATACTTGCTCTGCAAGCTCTAATGTTGGAACTACAACTAAAGCCCTTGGAGTTTTATTTTCACTTTTAACAATCTTCATTAGTTTTTGAAGTAATGGAAGAAGATAACTTCCTGTCTTACCAGTTCCAGACTTTGATGCACCAATTACATCAATTCCTTTATTTATAATAGGTATTATTTTTCTTTGAATTAAAGTAGGTTCTTCATAATTTAATTCTTTTATTGCTCTTATTAAGTCTGGATGTAAATTTAATTTTTCAAATGCTTTGATAGGTTATCCTTTAGATATAATCTTGTAATTATTTTGAATTATACCAAAATTTATTAAATATTTTAAACCTTAGGTATTTTTATCCTAAAACAAGCACCAAAATAATTTTTATCATTAATATTAAACTCTTTATTTTCCAATTCTAATATACCTTTTAAAGTAGTTTGAACAATCTCCTTACTCATATGAAGTCCAATACCTGTACCTTGACTTTGATGTTTTGTTGTAAAATAAGGATCAAATATCTTATCTTTTATATTTGAAGAAACCCCTCCTCCATTATCATAAATCTCACAAATATTATAATTCTCATCATCATACATTCTTACTAATAATATTTTATCTTTTATATCTTTTTCTATTAATATATCTTTTGCATTATTTAAAATATTTACAATAACCTGTGAAAATTCATTCGCTAGTCCCAATACTATAAAATCTTCTTCAGCATATTCTTTTAATATTTCTATTCCATTATCTTTATAAGAAGCACTAATTAAAGATATAGAATAATCAACCTGTTCAATAATACTAAACTTAATCAACTCTTTATCTTCTTTATAAAAATTCCTAAAATCTTCAATTGTTTGACTAAGATAGATAGAATAATCAACAATCTTTTCTAGATTTGTATCTAACTCATCTTGACTTAGTATCCCTAATGTATTATTTAATTTTGTACCAGAAGCCAACATAGATATTGCACTTAAAGGTTGTCTCCACTGATGAGCAATATTTCCTATCATCTCACCCATTTGAGCATGTCTTTGAGAAGAAGCTAAAATCTTTTCTTGTTCTTTTTCAAATGTTATATCTTGAATATTAGCAACTACTAATTTTTTATCTTTGATCTGCTTAAATCCCATTGTAATTTTCATAGGAAAAGATGAACCATCTTTTCTAAGTGCTCTAAATTCTAATGTCTTACCAATAAGACCATGAACAGTTCCTGTATTAAAAAAACTTGACAAACCGTTAAGATGTCTTGACTTATACTCTTGAGGTACTATTTGTAATAAATCATCCACTTTTATCATCTCTTCTTTAGTAAATCCAAACATTAGTTCAGCAGCATTATTAAATCTACTAATTATACCTGTACTATCAATAGCTATTATTGCATGAGCATTTGTATCAATTACAGCTTTAATATATTCTTGACTCTCATGCAACTGATCAATTTTATTTGCTAAATTAGTTTTTAAAAATCTATCATCAAAATCATGAATTAAAATCACCAATGCAACAACTAACTGTATTACAATAGCAATCATATCATGCGTGAAAAATAATGCACTAACTAATAAAATAACTACACCCACTATATGTGTTATCTTAATCCTAAACAAAGGATTTGTTAAAAAATACTTAACATCACCATTTTTATATTGCGTTATATACCTATCTAAATTATCCATAAATCTATTCTACTCTAAATTTTGTTAAAAGTTACTATTCTATAACAGTAAAAGATCTATTTTTATATTGGGGCATTGTCATACCACTATTTGCATTTATATATGTTGGATCAGATATGGTATATGTTTTATTTTTATACTTAAAACTATCTCCATTAATTTTTGTAGAAAATCTAACAGCTGTAGCTAAATGGTCTGAATATTTAAGTCCAACTACATCTAATCCAAGTAAATTTCTAACTAAATAACTAAAAATAATACTTCTATCTTCACAATCACTATAGGGATAATAAAGTGTCTCTTCTGGAAATAAGACTTTCTCATATTTAAACTGATCATCATCTGTTTTATATTTAAATGCAGTTTGTACAAATCTTAGCAATAAATTTACAGCTTCAATCTCTGTTTTATCTTCAACTAACAGTTTTAGTTGTAATAAAAGTGAATTTAACATCGCTGGTGATTTTTTAGAGTTAAAATATAGTTGATATTCCGACTGAGGGAAATTCTTATAGAACTCAATTAAATCTTTACTATATTGACTTTTTATATTATAACTATTTTTAAAAAATTTAAATTCTAAATTATTAGTTTGTAAATTTGTAAATAATTTGATAGATTTATTATCCATATTAAATGTCAACTGTTTATTAGCCTTTGGATAATTAGATGGATAAGTATATATTGAACCTACAGAATCTATTTTACCTCTTGGTGTCAAAATATAATATTTTTTATCTTGAAGTGTAAAAAATGCAATTTGATAAAGATCCTCTTTTACAGTTGATAAAAGATAAATACCATTAGAGGAATAACCAACTTTAGTATCATAACCCATTTTTACAAGTGTAAACCATGTAAATAGATTTGCTTTATTTTTATCTTTATAAATATTTATGGCTGTTTTATATATTAAAAGATATTTAGCCCAATCATTTAAAGCATATTGATCACTATAATTATCAATTTGTTTTAAAAGTTTTTTAAATTTTGTAGACCCAAATTTTTGCCAAATATCACTTATAGTGTCTTTATTTATTTTAGATAATCTAAATAAATATTTTTCATCATATTGTATTTTTATATTTTGGTTATAAAATTTAAATTCTACACTTTTAAAACCAGGCTCATATAAAGGTATATCAATTTTAACAATAGGCTTTTTTACAATAGTTTTTTTAAGTTTTTTTGGTTTTATTTTAACAGATTTTATTAAATCTTTTTTAGGGACTACGATCTCTTTTTTTATTTGTGGTACAGTTTTTGGTTTTGGTTTTTTATAAGGACTAGGGGTATTCATTGTTTGAAATGCTTCCCAATCATTTTTTAACATATCACTAAATTCATCATCTATAGATTTTTTATATGCTTGATATTCACTATTTTGTGATTTTAACCAGTCTGCATAATCATCTGCAAAAAGTACACTCCATACTAAAACAAGTGATAAAAATATTTTTATCATATGCTATTATTCTTAATAAGATTGTGATACATACCCATTCTATTATTGACTTTATAAAGGTATTTTTTTGTTTCATTATATGGTAATTTTTTCATTAATCTTTTATAAACTTGATCACTACTCATACTATTTATTTTTTTTGAAGCTTTTGCGATATTTGTAGTTCCATTAAATGCTTTTGATACATTTCCTGCTCCTGTATTATATGCAGCTATTGTACAATACATTCTACTTTGTGGATTTGTAATTCTTTTTAAATATCTTGTGTAAAGTATTTTAAGATAAGTACTCCCTATAACTATATTATTTTTTGAATTATATAAATATTGTGCAGATAAAAGTTTCTTTTTTCCTGTAAGATATTTATATGTATCAACTCCAGCACTTCTTGGTACTATTTGCATCAAACCAAAAGCAGGTATATGGCTTCTAGCCATAGGGTTAAAACTACTTTCACTATGCATAATTGCATATATAAGTTCCTCTGGCATATCAGTTTTATTTGCTTGTTTTTTTACATCATTCTTATATGTTTTAGCTTTTTTAATCATAGAATTTGGGGGAAATTTTACATTTGCTTTATATATAAACTTCCCTTTATGTTTTACCCTTTTAAATTTTTGTTCAGAGATAGTATTTCTCATACTTTTTCTTTGATTTTTATTTATAATATCTGCTATTAACTTTTTATTTGATTTAGGTACTTCTCTGATTTTATCTAATTTTTTTGCAATCTTTTTTTCTAAAATATCATTTTTATAAGCTTTTTTTACATCATATTTATTTAACTTATCAAACATCTCTAATATCTTAATCTGAGCCTCTTTTTCATTTTTAGCTATAACCTCAAAAGATATAACCTCTTTTTCATAATTTACAATTTTTTTATTATTATAATTAGATGTATACTCTACCCATTTATGTTTTGTAGATATTTCATTTGTAGGCCATCTTTTAGATATATCATCTTTATACTCATCAAATGCCTTATCATATGCATTCTTATAAGCTTCAAACTCTTTATTTATATCATTTTTATATTTATTATAAGATTGATTATATTCTTTTAGGTAATCTTCATATTCACCTGCATATATATTTGTACTTATCAATAAAAATATAAATAATACTTTTATATATAATTTAACTTTATTCATCTAATCTACCTGTACAACCAAAACATAGATATTATTTTTTATATCTACATAAACATCCATAACTTTTGTTTTAATATTTACATTATCAACAGATTGTAATGATGTAGTATTCATAGATGAACTACTTTTTGTTCCTCTTCTTAATGTTACATTGTTTACTGTTGTTTTTACTTGTGTTGCTATCTCATCTATTGCTCTTGAAATAGCTAATTTTCTTTGTGCTGATTTACCCTTAAAGTGTTCACGAGCAAAACCAACAGCCGCTATACTACCTTTAGGCAAGTTTATATATGGATCTAATATCCATTTTGGTTCACCTGAATTTACAACCACTGTTTTGGTATTTGATACTTTATCATTTGAACATCCTGCAAATAACAAAACACTAATAGTAAATAGAAAAAAGAGGTTGATTAATTTCATTAAATTAAGTCCTTATAAATAAATGTAGTTTATACAAACATAGTAGTTATACTATATTTGTATAATTAAGAAAAATATGATTATTTTCCAGCTTTTTCTAACTCTTTATCTAATTCTCCATCTGCTTTAGAAGCTAAAAATTTTGCATACATAGCTTTATCATTTTTAAATGATGTTTTAACAGCAGTTTCTATTTTAGCTTTAACTGGCTCATTACTAATACCAACCATTACAAATAATTCACCTGTTTTAGGGTGTCTCCAACTTCTTCCAACTTGTCTTGAGCCACTTAAAGTTTGACTTGCAAGTTGTTTAGATACATCAGATGTTGCTTTATCAAAAGTTGAATCAGCACCTGAACCTATTGTTGATTTAAATGATTTAAATAAATTTGAAACTTTAACTTCAATTTGTCTTGCAAGAGCATCTCTAGCAGATGCCATAGCTTCTGTTCTTTGCATAGATTTATCATTACCTGCATTCATCTTAGCGATACCAAGAGCAACAATAGAACCTTCAGCATATGGATCACAAGTAAAATCAGGAGCTAATACACCATCTTGTCTACAAGCAAAATCTGCAACCTCTTTTTTAACTTCTGGTTGAACTGCTTGTTTTCCACAACCTGTCAATAATAGTGTTGCTATAGCTGCAACTGATAATGTTTTTAATACCATTTTTGTCATATTTATCCCTTTTATTTTTATAAGTTTATTTAATTTATCCTTTTTTGTTACTTAAAGTATAGTGTCATTTTTTTGTCATCTCACAAAGCCTAAATATTCAGTAATAATTAATATTTATTCATCTATTATTTTCATAATTTATTATATAAATGGATGGTTAAAACTATACATTTATATATTATTTCAATCATAAAAAAGGATAAATATGAAAAAAGCATTAATGTCAGTAGCGTTAATTGGTTTAATGTTTCAAGGTTGTGGTAACAATGTAGCCCAACCTAATACATCAGTTCAATTTTACACTCCATCTAAGTTAAGTGTAATTAAAAAAGATTCAAAAATATATATTCAAAGTTTACACGACCATAAATATCTATCTAAAAATCTTCATAAAGGGATTAAAGATTATTTTAAACAAGATGGAATATTTCAAATTGTAAATGATGCAAAATCAGCTGATGTTATAATTAGTATCAATACGTTTAGTTCACATAGAGCTGATAACTCAACAGATACTAAATATAATAAAAGTTATACAAAAATAAGAGAAACATTTAAAAATAGTGCGGGTAGAGAAACAGGTGGACAAGATAAAATTGTAGAAGCAAATTTTACTTCATCTACAGCTACATTAATTGCAACTGTATCAATATATGATAAAAAGAATTTAGAACCTTTAGTATATTTTAATGTAACTCCTAAAGATACTAGTGTAACAAGAATTGGTAGTGGTGACGCTATGTATAAATCTAAAAAAGATTTCTCTATTCAATTTACACAAGAGATAATAAAAAAATTAAATGATTTAGTTTCAACAAAAAATAAAGCTGTAAATGTATTTTTACCAAAAAAATCTAATGCTAAGTTAAAAACACTTTTATTGCAAAGTAAATTTAAAGAGTTAATTGCTGAAGCAAAAAGTATATTACCAACATTTGATATTCAAGATATTTCTATCAATAAATACGATGAGATTAAAAAACAATCATCTGTAAAAGGTTCTAAGGTAAAAGCTAGAGATTTAGAAACTGATTTATCAAATTTTTACATATATTTTATGGCAAAAGAATCTACAGATATATCAGATAAGAATATTATATCAGTTTACAAAGCATATAAAAAAGTTATGTTTTTAACTAAAGATGATACTCTTTCTTTAGCTTGTGCAAATTCACTTGGAAGAGTTGAATTTAAAGCTAATAGATTAAATATAAACTTAGGAGACAACTAATGAAAACCTTACTATATGCTCTACCTGCTGCATTACTATTATTCACTGGATGTGCTCAGAAAAAAAGTGAAGTTTACGCAGACTTTTTAATGCCACCTAAAGAGATTACAAATATTAATGATGTTAAAGATATTAAAATAAATATTAAAAATATTCAAATCAATGGTTTATCTAAAAAAGCTAATAAAGATATATCAAATCTTGTAAAGGGTAAATTATCTGCTTTAGTTTATAAAGAAAACTTTTTAAATGTATCAGATGATACTTTAGGTAAAAATTTTACAAAAGCTTCTAAAAATTATCATGGATATGGTAAATTTTATCAAGATAAACCAAACTACTCTATACTTGATGTAGATTTAAAAGTAAATGTTAAAAAAACATCGGGGACAGAAAAAGTTACTACTAAATTAGAATATCAAAGATACACTACAAAGTATGTAGGTAAAAAGTTTCCTCGTCCAGTTGGAGTTCCTAGTGGATCACCTACAATTACAACTGCTACAAATAATGTACCATTTGTAAACTATGTAGTAACAGCTGATATGAATATTAAATTAACAAATGGGACAAAAAAAGTTGTATATACAAAAACATTTGCAAATTTAAAATTAACTAAAAAAATTGGTGGAAATTCAAAAGTTGTTACGGAACTACCCACAGACTTAAGTATAGTATCTGAACTATTAACAAATAAATTAAGAGATATAGTATATGATCTATCTCCACATACAGTTTCAAGAAAATTGGTTGTAAATGAATTGGGTGATGCAAGTGTTGTAGCACTTATGAAAGCTACAGCATTTTCTGATGCAGCAGATAAACTTGATGGTGTAATCACTAAACAAGAAACTGCTATAGAGATAAAAATCAAAGAATTAACAGTTAAATATGATACAGATATCAAAAAAGCTAAAGATCAAAAAGCTAAAGATAGTTTAACAGCATCTCATAAAAGTAAAATAAAAGGTTTATATAAACCTGTAGCTGCTGATTATGAAAATATGGGTGTATTAAATGAAATATTAGGTGATATGGAGATGGCATCATACTTTTACGAAGAATCTAAAAAAGCTGATAGTTCAAATAGTCGTTTAGAGATATCATTAAATAGAATTAAAGATACAGTTGAAAAACAAAAAACACTAAAAACTATGTCTGTAAAGAAAAAATCAACGTATAAAAATAAAGACAATAAGGATAGATAATGAATACAAAACTAAAAATTTTATTCCCATTAATTGCACTAATTTTTGCTACAGGTTGTACGCAAAAAACAAAAATTGCTATGAAAGTTCCAGGTGAACTAAATGTAAAAGGTATACATAAAATTGCTGTTGTTGATTTTTCTAGTATAAAAGCTAATAGTGAAGCTGGTGTATATTCAGCAAATGATGATCTTTTAAAACTTGCAAAAGATGAAGTTATAAATCTTTTTTGTAATGAACCATTTTATTCATTTTCAAATTTAGAGATTGAAACAAATATCAAAAAAATTGATATTAATGCTGAGATAAAAGATAGATTTGATGGATTGTTATATGGTAAATTATGGTGGGTAACAACTCCAGAATATCAAAATATTATACCATCAAAAGCAAATCTTGAAAAATACACAATAGTTAAATATGTAAGTGGTAGATCTAAAAAAGGTAAAACATATTATAGCTATGCACATGTTACAACTGAAACTAAAGACAAAGCTTTTAATATGCACTATAGAGTTAAAAATGCAACATTAATGATGAGTTTAAATCTATACAAAGTTTCTAAAGATGGTAAAGTTTCTAAAGTTACTGAAGTTTTTGAAGTTGCTAAAGGTAAATTTGATATCACAAATGGTAAATATTCAAATTTAATATCTTTAATAGGTGAACAAGAGAAACTTGATAAATTTAAAAGTTTACAGAAAAAAGAATCAAGTTTCTTTGGATCAAAAACATCAAAAAAAGTTAATTCAGACTTTAAAATAACAAACATTATGACTACAATGCCATCATCATATACATTAAATCAAATGCTAATAGCTAAGATTTCAAAAACTTTACAAAAGATGATCGCACCTACAACTCAAGAGTTTGAGATTGAGATAGAAAAAGGTGATAGCAAAGTTGAAAAAATGTTTGATTATTCTGCTTTTAATTCTATCTCATCTTATATAGTAGAGGAAAAATTAGCATTAGGAAATTCAAAATTCTTTGAAGATTATTATGAAGTTGATTTCTTAGAAAATACTAAAAACATGTTAGCTTACAATGATAAAAAAGAGTTTGATGATAAAATTGTAGCTGCTGCTAAAAAAGCTAAAAAAGGTGAAGCTAAAAAAGAACCAGCTGTATATAAACCAATAGAAGCTAAAAAACTTGAAGAGTTAGCAACAGATCACTTAAAATCAATTGCTCCTGATATATACAACTATGGTTTAGCAACTGAAGCTATTGGGAATTTTGAAAAATCTTTAGAGATTTATAGATATTTATTCAATGATATAGATGATAAAAATCAACTATATGCAGATGGTATTGGTAGATCTCTTTTAGCTCTTGATATGGGTGATAAAGTTAGTGAAAAAACTTTAAACAAAATAAAAGCTAAAAAGAAAAATAGATTATAATTATGAAAATATTACTAACAACACTTTTGTTATGTATATCGATATTAGCAGATACTATAAATGTATCTGTTAGTGTTGATGGTAAAGGATACAAAGCTAAAAAGAAAGCGAAGAAACTTGCTCAAAAGAAAGCTATTCAAAAATATATTTTAAACTCAAATAAAAATATTACAGATGATATAGTTTCATCTGTAACTGATGAATATCCAGAGTATATTTTAGCATCAACACTTCAAGAGATGGAACGGGATGGCAAAAAAAGTAATTTTTTATATCAAGTAGAAGTAGAAGCTCAACTAATCAATAAAAAACTAGCATCTTTAGGACAAAGTATTCAAGGGTTAAGTACAAATTTTATTGTAGTTGAAGAACCTCTTAATTTAGAAAATATTGAATTCTTTTCAGATCAAGATTTTGTAATATATTATAAAATTTTACAACAAAATATAGCTGATATTATATCTAGTAAAATGGATGATAATGGTTTTAAAGTTTCTAATATAGATACAAGTAGATACAAAAATTCTACAGGAGTATATTTTGATAATGATAGATCAAAATATGTCAAAGATAAAAAGTTTTTAAAAGGTATTAAAAAAGAACATTCAAGTGCAATTGCAATAAAATATAAAGTAGAATTTCTTACTATAATTGGAAATGATATTAAAGCAACATTATCTTTAAAACTTGAAGATATATCTACAAATAGCTCTGTATCACTAGGAAAACTTAGCTACACTATACCAATGGACAATTTTAGTATGAACTCTATAAAAGATAGTTTTTCTAAAGCTATTAAAAATATTGTTTCATTGATGCTAAATGATTTAACTACACAAGTTAGCCAAATAGTTCAAGCACGAAATAATCAACCTGTAATAGTATCTATAAACTTAAAATCAAAAAAAGTTGCCTTTAAAATCAAAAGAGAGATAAAAAAAGATCCAAATGTTTTTGATATAGTTATACAAAATAACAATTTAAAGTTTTATGTAAAAAGTGATGATGCTGAAGAGTTTTTATATGATAAACTATTACCAGTCGTTGAAGATAAATTAAATAAAGAGATAAAAGATAAGTATATTTTAATCAACGGTAAAAATATAACATTAAATACAGATGGAAAAGATTTTAATAATAAAAATATTAGAATACTTTTCATATAAAAAGGGGTAAAATGAAACACTTAATTTTAACTATATTATTTATAAGTTTTGGATTTAGTTCTCAAAATCCAATTTGGTTTTACAATCTTCCAACACTAGAAAATCAAATAATAGGTTATGGTGAAGCAACTAAACTATCTGATGCAAAAGCAGAGGCTAAAAATGAAATAGCTTCTGTAATATCTACTAAAGTTGAGAGTTATTTAAAAATAGATAAAGTTACAACTAAAGATGGTATTGATAAAAGAGTTGAAAAGTCTATTAAAGTATCTACAAATATTAAACTTGAAGAGTTACATATAGAAGAGTCTGCTTTTATAAATGATAAATGGTATATTGCTATATCATACGACTATTCACCTTTTGCTGTAAAATTTAAAAAGCTTTTGGGTGGATATAATCTAGAAAATCAACAACAAAATAACTATTTAGCAAAAACAAATTTATTTAAAAATTTAAATACAATTGTTAGCAAAAGATTAGATTATAAAATACACAATAAAAATAATATGTGGTATCTGTCATATAAAAATAGTTCTTTAAAATTAGGAACAAAAGACTTTGAAAATCTATTTACATTTAAAAATTCTAGTATAATAGAGTTAGAATTAAATCAAGATACTTTTGTTACAAATAATGATTTATCATTTAATATCTCCTCAAAAAAAGAGGGTTATGTAAGTATATTTTATATGGGAAGTAATGGTCAAATAGGACTAATAAAAGACAACTTATCTATAACTAAGAATATAATGTATCCCACAAGTGATAAAATCATAGTAAAAAGTGATCCAAATAAAGATAAAAAATTTATGATAGTAGTTATATATTCAACTAATAAAATTGATTTAAATGATTTTGAAAAGATTACAAAACAAAAAATTAGAAATACAAATTTTATTGATATGTTAAACTATTTTAATAAATATGAATATCTAACTTATGTTAGTAAAGTTGTTAAATCCCAAAGATAATATTTAAGTATATATTGATATAATAGTAAAAAACTCACAAGGTACTTTTAATGTATAAAATACTTTTACTATCTATATCAATACTCATATTTTCTGGTTGTTTATCAACTGAGATAAATATAGCTACATATAAACAATCGATCAATATAAAAGAAAATATTCCTCAAGTTTGTAAATCAAATTTTAAACAAACTAAACCAACAGTAGCCGTTGTAAACTTTACAAATAACTCTACTTTTGGAACAGCAAAAATATCTACTAATAATTCAGATGCCTCTATAGGACTATTTGGATTCTCTTTAGGTGCCTCATCAAATAAGACAAATACTATTAAAACTGTTGAACCAAAATTAGCTAAAGCATTTATCCCTTTAATTGAAAAAATGATTTTAGATACAGGGGGAACTGAACTTTTTACAAGAACAGATTTAGATAAAGTAGATACAGAATTAAAACTACAAGATAGTGGACTTCTTGATCCAAGTAGTATTGTTGAATTTGGGTTAAATTCTGGTGTAGAGTATATTATTACAGGTTCTATTGATTATGTTGAGCATAACTTTAAAAACTATTCAAAAACTACAGGAACTTTAGCAAATGCAACATACAATACAGATAATACAAATTTAAAATTAGCTGCAACTGGTTTGCATTTTATTAGTTCATTATTTGATGGTACTAC
>DAOVXU010000020.1 GCA_030635995.1 Arcobacter sp.
ATTTATCTATAGAGATAGTGAAGATAGAATTGTTGCTACAACAGAGCATCCAATCGCACTTGTAGATGAGTTTGCTTTTGTTGAAGTTGTATCTACTACATCATTTGGAGCATTTGTTGATATAGGTCTTCAAAAAGATTTATTAGTTCCAAGAAATAGACAAAAAGATCAATTTAAAGTTGGTGATAAAAGAATTATTAGAATAGTTGAAGATATAGAAACAAATAGACTTATGGGTGTGGAAAAAATAACTTCATTTTTAAATAATCGTACAAAATATTTAAATATAAATGATGAAGTGAAAGTTATGGTAATTGCCTATACACCTATGGGTTATAAAGTAGTTGTTGATAATATTCATGAAGGTATGATATTTAAAAATGAATGTTTTACAAAGCTTTATGTTGGTAATGTAAAAAAAGCATATATAAAAAATGTAAGAGCTGATGGAAAGCTTGATATTTCACTTCAGCCAATAGGAAAAGATAAAAGTAAAGATGTTTCATCTAATAGTATAGTTGAACTTTTAAAAGAATATAATGGATTTTTGCCATTTAATTCTAAAAGTGATGCCAATGAGATTACAAAAAGATTTGGTATGAGTAAAAAGATATTTAAAGCATCTTTAACAAAACTTTTAGCTGATGGAATTATCTCTACAAGTGAACGAGGTATTGCTTTAGTATAGATGGCAAAAGTTAAATATATAGATTTAAAATCTAAAAAATTAGAATTTATACGAAATGATATAATATATAAGATACAATGTTTAAAAATTTTAAATATGAGTATAGATGTGAAGTGTTTTAAAGATGGTAAATTTTTAAAAAATGATAATTTACCATTTGCACAGTTACCAAAAGAATTAAAAAAAATAGTTAACCCTAAATAGAAGGATATAAAGTGGATAGTAAAAAGAATATTTTTACAACAATTGGAATTACAATGTTTATTATGCTTTTAGCAATGATAATAAATATTACTTTAAATTTAAGAGATTTTGGTTTTGATAGTGCTAAAACAAAAGCACAATTGATTGCTCAAAATGTTAAAAATGGACTTACTGCTCATATGGTTAATGGGATTATGAATAATCGTGAATTTTATATAAATCAAACTAAAGAGTTAGATAATATTGATGACTTATGGATAGTACGATCTAAAACAGTAGAAAAACAATATGGTGAAGGTACACAGAGTGCAAAAGATGATATAGATAAAAAAGTTTTATCTACAGGAAAAGCTGTGGAATTTGTAGAGGAGAATTTTTTAGGACATAGTTCATATAGAATTACTATACCTTATAAAGCAGAGGCAACAAAAAGTATAAATTGTTTATCTTGTCATGAAGCAAAAGAGAATGATACTTTGGGTGTAATATCTATAATTATCACAATGGATGATTTAAAGCAAACAAGTACAAAAATTATATTTTATACATCTGCTATCTCCTTTTTATTGGTACTTGTAATTATGTTATTTGTACGACGATTAATGGTGCCATATCTTTCTATTTTTGGATCAATTAAATTAGTGATGCAAAAAGCAAATAAAGGTGATTATTCTGGAAGAATTGAAAATATAAATAGTGGTGAAGCAAAAGAAGTTGCACACTGGATAAATGAACATATGAGTAAACTTCAAAATAGTTTAGTAACTATTGAGGATAAAATTGATATATTCTTAACTGCACATAAAAAAGAGGATGTTATCGATCCAATTGTTGATGTTCAAAATACTGTAACTAGATTGGCTGATATATATAGATTTAGAAAAACAATTGAGCATGATGAAAATATAGAAGAGGTTTATAAAAGATTTGCTAGTGTATTAATCGATAAGTTTTCTTTAGATAATTTTAATTTTATTGAGGCTGATACTACAAATAAAAAAACAGAGATAGTATATATAAATCAAGAGTTATTATGTGACCCTTTAAGTAAAGGATGTAGAGCAGATAGAACAAATACAATAATTGATTCTTGTCAATTTAGTAAGGTATGTGATAAGTTTAAGTCTGATAAATTTTATTTATGTATCCCTTATTCTATATCTAATGATTTGGATTTTATAGTTTCAATTGTATCTGATACAGAAGAGGAACATGAAAGGGTAAGAAGTGTATTACCTTTTATTCAAGATTATGTTGATACCGCTAAACCTGAAGTTGTTAGTAAAAAACTTATGCAAATACTTGAAAGAAATGCACAAACCGATCCTCTTACAGGTTTATATAATAGAAAATATCTTGAAAATTTTATAGAAAGAACTTTATATGAAGGTCAATATAAAAATGTCCCTTGTGGGGTAATGATGGTAGATATTGATTTCTTTAAACTAATTAATGATAATTATGGTCATGATATTGGTGATATTGCCATTAAAACTATTGCAAATACATTGATTGATGTAGTTGGTGAAAGTGATGTAGTGATAAGATTTGGTGGAGAAGAGTTTATAACTATCATTACAGATTGTACAGAAGAAAGATTGATTAAAATAGCTGAAGATATTAGAATAGCATTTTCACAACAACAAATTCAAGCTAATAGTGAAACATTTAGTAAAACAGTTAGTATTGGTGTTTCATTATTTCCAAATACTGGTAAAGATTTCTGGAAATATGTTAAACAAAGTGATATTGCAATGTATGAAGCAAAACAAACAGGTAGAAATAAAGTTGTTAGATTCACAGATAGTATGAAATAATAAATAGAATGTTTTATCTATATTTAAGTATTATATAGGTAAAATTTCATTCGAATTTAGATCTAAATCTAAATAATTTTATTTGGAGCCATAGCAAAGTGGCTAATGCATTGGATTGCAAATCCTTGATCCTCGGTTCGACTCCGAGTGGCTCCTCCAAACAATAATCCAATAAACTCCTAGGTCAATCTTATGAAATATTTTTATATATTTAATTGCATATTGTCATATAAACATATCAATAGCTATCATATCAACATATAATTAAGATAGATATTTCAATTTATAATTTTTTTAAAGTAGAAAAAATGATAAAACATAAGTATTTATTATAATCTGTAATTTTTAATAGTAATTATTATAAAAATGTAGTTTTCATAAGATTGACCTAAATAAACTCCAACAAAGCTTATATACACAGAACTTCAAAAGCTTTTTTATGCTATAGTTGTTTAACGAAATCTAATGAAAATCAAACTTTTCAAAATCTTTATAATAGTTTGTTTTTTGAATTGGTGGATTAATTTTGAATTGGTAAATTATTAATACTTTATTAACATAATTTACATATAATAATAAAAATTAATGTAAGGATTTATTAATGTTAAAACTCATTATATCAATATTTTTAGCAACATCACTATTTTCAAGTGATTTACTTCTTCAAATAGACAAAAATTTACAGCCTGGAAGTAGTGAGAGTTATAAAAAACTTATCAATATTGAACCAGATGGTAGTAAAAAGGAATTTTTACTTTATCAAGCTAAAAGTGGGACTGATAAGATGGTCTCTTCATTTTTAAAACCAGAGTCGGAAAAAGGGCGAAATACTTTACGACTTGGAGATAATATGTGGCTATATATGCCAGCGGTTGGTAGACCTATACGAATAACATCTATGCAAAGTGTTGTTGGGGGAGTTTTTAATAATAGTGATATTATGAGAGTTGATTTTTCACATGAGTATAGTTTGGAAAAAGAGCAGTTAGAGGGTGAACTTTATACACTTATTTTAAAAGCAAAAAATGATACTGTTGCTTATGATAAACTTATTATGAGTGTAGATAAAAAAACTATTACACCAACTAAAATAGAATGTTACAGTTCTACAGGGATGCTGATAAAAACACTTTTTTATAAAAATATCAAAGATTTTGGAAATGGTCTAATACGACCCTCTGTTATTGAAACTAAAAGTCCTTTTTATAAAGATTATAAGTCAATTATGGTTTATGGAAAGATTACACCTAAAGAATTTGCACCAGAGGCATTTACTATTGAAAATATAAATAAAGTGAATGATTTAAGAAGGTAAGGGTTATGGAAGGTTTTAGGGTTATGGGATTTGGGGTTAGGAGTTTAACTACTTGTTTGTTGATTCCTGCTTGTTTACTTGCTGATGATTATAGTTTTGATATGGATGAGATAGAGGTTAAAACTTATGAATATAAGGGGTATCTAAAAGCTGAACAAAAACATCAAAAAACTAAAGCTGAGGATACTTTAAATAGTACTTTTGGTGAGGCTCAAGTTGATTTTAAATATTTTAAAGATAAGTATAGTTTAAATACACAATTTCAGGTAAATCATAGTAATGTAAATGATAAAGAAAAGAATATTTATACTACAAATCAACTTTTTTTAAACTATAAATTTTCCTCAAATCATAGTATAAATCTAGGTAAACAATCTTTAAAATGGGGTAAGGGATATTTTTTCAATCCTATCGCTTTTTTAGATAGAAAGAAAGAACCAAATAATACAGAGGCTGCTAAAGAGGGATATATTTTAGGTAATTATAAATACAATAAAAGTTATGTGGGGGATTTAAAAAACTTTAGTTTAGATATAGTTGCACTAAGTACCTCTACAAATAAAAATGAAGATTTTTACTCACAAGATTCAAAAAATATTGCAATTAAAAGTTATATATTATATTTGGATACTGATATTGATTTTATATACTATTATAGTGATGTTTTAAAAGATAAAGTAGGGATAGATTTTTCAAAAAATATTAAAACAAATTTTGAGATTCATGGGGAGTTTGTAAAACAAAAAGATGGATATAACTCTTATATATTAGGGATAAAATATTTAACAGCTGATGACTTAACTATAACTTCAGAATATTTTTATCAATCAGAACAACTATCAACCATTGTGCCATATTATGATAATAGATATTTTATAAATAAATTTTCTTTAAAAGAGCCAATGGGGATAGTTTATTTTACAATTTATTATAAAAATAGTTTAAATATAAAAGATGATTCATATCAAAATAATATTGGTGGGATATATAGCTTTAAAAATAATATAAAACTTGATATTTCATATAATAATAATCGAGGTGATAGTTTAAGTGAATTTGGTGGTAAGCAAGTAAGTGATACAATTTGGTCAAAGGTTATATGGTATTTTTAGATGAAAACAATTTTATTAGTTGAAGATGATTTAATATTGGGTGAGAGTTTACAAGAACTTCTTGAAGATGAGAATTTTGATATTATTTTGGTAAAAGATGGCAATGAAGCTTTAAGTGAAACTTATGATAATAAATTTGATTTATATCTATTTGATGTAGATATTCCTTTTATAAATGGTTTTGAATTATTAAAAAGTCTTAGAGAAAGTGGAGATGAAACACCTTGTATCTTTTTAACTGCAAAAGTAGATATTGATTCTTTATCGACTGGCTTTGATATGGGTGCTGATGATTATATAAAAAAACCATTTGATATAGATGAGCTGATTGTTCGTATAAATACACAGATTAAAAAGTCATTTCATTCACATAGTAAAACAATTTCTTATGGAAATCTTATTTATGATATTCAAACTCAAACTATTTTAAAAGATAATAAACGGATACAATTATCACCTACAGAACAAAAACTTTTTGAACTATTTATCAAAAATATTGATAAATCAATTTTAAAAGAGGATATTTTATATCATCTTCATAATGGAGAAGTGGGGAGTGAAGCAGCTCTAAGAGTTCAAATATCAAAACTAAAAAAACTTGGACTAAATATAACAAATCAAAGAGCAGTAGGGTATAGACTTGAAAAACTATGAGAAAAAGTCATTTATACAGATATTTTTAGGATATTTTGTATCTGTAGCGATGTTTATATTGTTGCTTGGTTATCTTTATTTTCAACAACAACAAACTTTTTTAATGCAAAAAATTGCTATGAATATGCATCAATATTTAATGAAATTAAAACAATCGCAATTTAAATATAAACAAGATGGTTTTAGTTATGAGGCCACTTTTAATTCAAAATTAAAAAAACAATTACCTCAAAAAGATGGGGATATTTATTATAAAGCTTTTTCAAAAAGACATATTATCAAAATAGATGCTTCTATTGTAGATAATGAACTTAAAAAAATAAAATATTTTACTATTATATTGCAAATTTTACTTATTAGCTTTTTTGCATTTATAAGTTTTATATTAGCTAGAAAATCTTTAAAACCTATGGCTGATACTATATCTCATCTTGATAGATTTATGAAAGATTTAATTCATGATTTAAATACACCAATTACTTCAATATTGATAAATAGTAAAATGTTAAAAAAAGATGCAATAGAAAAAGATATAAAAAAAATCACAAGAATTGAAAATAGTGCTAAAAATATATCCTCTTTATATGCTAATTTAGAAATTTTATTAGATGGTAATAGTTTAAAGAAAGAGAATATTGATTTGACTATTTTAATAAATGACATTGTCGAGATCTATAAATCTATCTATCCAAATATAAAATTTAATGTAGATATAAAAGGTGATAATGTAAATATAAATTTAAATGCAATAAAAAGAATTTTAGATAATATTATTTCAAATGCTTGTAAATATAGTATAGATATCAATCCTACTATTGAAATAAGTTATAATAATGATATTTTAATAATCAAAGATAATGGAAAAGGGATAAAGTATCCAAAAAAGATTTTTGAAAGAAGTTATAAAGAGGTTGATAGTGGACATGGTATAGGGATGCATATAGTTCATAGGCTGTGTAGTGAATTATCAATCTCTATAGATATAAAATCAGAGCCAAATCAAGGGACTATAGTTACTTTGAAGTTTAATTAATTATTTTAGAATAGTGGTATATATTGATATATGTGTATCATCAATTGTTTTTAAATATAGATGATATTTTATGCTACTACCGATATCTTCTTTTTCAAGTATTAAATTAAATCTATCATCATTCAATTGATATAATTCAATTTCTGCAGATGAGTGTTCTGCAATATATTTTTTAATATTTGACATATGGATATTTGCTTGTAAATGTAGGTACTTTAGTTTATCAATATTTGATGAGAAATTATGATTTTGAACTATATTTATACTTAAAAAAGAGAAAATAACCAAAAGTATAAGTACACTTAAAAGCCCAAATCCCTTTTTATATTTTTTCAATTTTAAACGATAACAATCTCTAATTCTAATTCTATATGAAACTCATCTTTTACTTTCTTTTTTGCAAGATTTATAAGTTTTATCGCTTCATCATAAGTTCCACCACCTAGATTTACTAAGAAGTTTGCATGGACAGATGAGAACGCCATATTTCCTATAGTGTAACCTTTTAGTCCTATATGTTCTATTAGGTATCCAGCACTATGTTTTTGAGGATTTTTAAAACAACTTCCTGCACTTGCAAGGTCTGGTTGATTATTTCTCATTTGGATAAACATATCTTGTTTAGTTTGTCTAAAACCTTTTGTTATTTTAAAAGTTGCTTCGTATACGATACCTTTTATTTCAGTATGTCGATAAGAGTGTTCAATATCTTCTTTTAAAATATCACCATCTTGAGTTTTAATTGAAACTATATATTTAAATATCTCCCACTCTTTTAGCCCGGCATTCATTTTAACTAAACCACCAATATTTCCAGGTAGTTTAGCAAGGAGTTCAAAGTTTGCAATATTATTTCTTTTACAATATGTTAAAAGTTTACCAGATGATGTTGAAGCACCAACTATTAAGTTGCTATTTTTTTGCATAATATAATCAAATTCATCACCTAATACTGCTAAAGGGGGAGGGTTGTTTGATACTAAGATATTATTTCCACGACCAATAATTGTGTATTTCTTGTAATTATCAATATCATTGATAACTTTCACTTTATGTTTTCCACCAATATGTATTGATGAATATTTTTTAAAATCTATTATTTTCATAAAAGGATTATATCCAAATTATGGTATAATGGCGAAAATTACTATAATAAATATAGAAAAAAGAGGACAATACAATATGAGTTTTATAGAAACACGAGGAAATGACGGAGTAAACCCAAAAGAGGTTGAGTTTTCATATGCAATCTTAAATCCAATTGCATCATTTGGAGGACTTTATATCCCTAAAGAGTTACCTCAATTAGGTGAAGATTTTATAAAAAATCATATTGATAAAAACTATAAAGAGTTAGCATATGATATATTAACTGCATTTAAAATTGATATTGATGATGAAGATTTAAATAATGCACTAAATCTTTATGATGCTTTTGATGATAAGAACAATCCAGCTCCAGTAGTAAAAATTAAAGATGACCTATTTGTAAATGAACAATATCACGGACCAACTCGTGCTTTTAAAGATATGGCACTTCAGCCATTTGGTTCAGTTTTAAGTTCTATTGCTAAAAAAAGAGGAGAGAAGTATCTAATCTTGGCAGCAACATCAGGGGATACAGGACCTGCTGCTCTTAATACTTTTAAAAATAAAGAGGGTATTCAAGTAGCTTGTCTTTATCCAAATGGAGGTACAAGTGATGTACAAAGACTTCAAATGGTAACAGAAGATGGTAAAAATTTAAAAGTTTTAGGTATCAATGGAACATTTGATGATGCACAAAATGCACTTAAACAACTTTTAGCTAGTGATACATTTAAAGCTACATTAGCACAAAAAGGTGTAAAGCTTAGTGCTGCAAATAGTGTGAATTTTGGTAGAATTATATTTCAAATTGTTTATCATTTTTGGTCATATTTGGAGCTTATTAGACAAGGTGAGATTAAAAATGGTGAAAAGATATATCTTATAGTACCATCTGGAAATTTTGGAAATGCACTTGGTGGTTATTATGCTAAAAAGATGGGATTACCTATTGAAAAAATACTTATCTCATCAAATGAAAATAATATTTTAACATCGTGGATAAATGATGGTGATTATAATCTAAATGATAAAAAATTAGTTCTTACATCATCTCCTGCTATGGATATATTAAAGTCTTCAAATATTGAGAGAATTATGTATGATATGTTTGGAAGTGATAGAACTAAAGAGTTGATGGCCGATCTAAATGATAAAAATGAATTTCATTTAACAGCAGATGAAACAGCACAACTTCAAGAAGAGTTTTCGGCAACATCTAGTGATGATACTTATGGTAAAAAAACTATTAAAACTTATTTAGAAGATGGTTATTTAATGGATCCACATACAGCTACTTGTATAAAAGCATATGAGAATTTAAAAGAGAAAGATTTAAAAGCAGTTCTTTATAGTACTGCAGAATGGACTAAATTTTCTCCAACAGTTTTAAATGCTTTAAATGAAGATAAAGTAAAATATCATGATAAAGAGGCATTAGAAAAAATATGTTCAAATTTTAATGAAAAAGTACCTAGTCAAATAGATGAATTATTTGATGCTGAAATTATTCATAATACAATTATAGATATTGAACAATTAGAAAATGAGATAGTAGATTTTATATAAATTTACTATTTTAAATATATAAAAAAAGGTTTTTATCAAAAGACAAAAACCTTTTTTAGTTTAGATATAATTTATTTAATTGTCATTAAAAAGTTCAAAACAGTATCTATAAAAGCATCATGTTTTCTTTCTTTTAAATATGCAATATATAGTGTTCTTTTCATTTGTTTTGGAAGTCTTGTAACAAATAGTTTTCTATCTTCAACATATTCTTGAATTGCTTTATATGATGCAATTGAAACAGTTGGTGTAGTGTCTTCTTTTGGTGCATGTATAATAGTTTGAATAATTGTCGTTAAAGATGAAGATTCAGTAATAACATTAAATGTTTCACAATCATCAAAACCAGACATCTCTAAATATTCTTTAAATAATTTTCTAGTATGACTATGTGTATCTCTACAAACCCATTTATAAGATAGTGCATTTTCATTTTTCATTTTTCTAGGAAGTGGTTGGTTTGAAAAAACAACAATCTCATCTTCTATCCATTCTCGATATATAATACCATCTTGAAATATAGGAGATTCAATAAGAGCCATATCTACTTTTTTGTCTAAAAGATCATCAATAGCCTCTTGACTTAATCCAACATTTACACTTACTTCATTATTTATTTTTGCTTTAATATCGTTTAAAACTTTAGGAAGAATATAGTCCCCAATAACTTTAGATGTACCAAATATAAAAGTTATATTTTTATTTAATATACTTAATAATTGTTGTTCTGCTGTTGTTACTGCTTTATAAAGTTTTTGAGCAATTATAAGTAATTGTTCACCCTCTTTAGTTAATCTAATTCCATTCTTTTTTCTATCTAATATCTTTACATCTAAATATTCTTCTATATACTTCATTTGTTGTGTAACTGCTGGTTGAGATATGCCTAATTTGGCAGATGCTTTCGAAAATGATTTTTCCTTTACTACTGTTAAAAAAGTATTGATTTTTGTAAAGTCAGATAGCATATGTAATTCCTTATATTAATTATTAATAATAATCATAACATATATTTATATAAAATAGTATTAAGGGAACTTCTAAAAACTAGAATATTCATAAATAGTCAAGTTTTTAGAAGTTCCCCTGAAATTATAGTCTTATATTAATTTTGTTATAATAATATAACTATTAAGGATAAATTATGCTTTCAACATTAAATGAATCTCAAAAAATTGCAGCTACTCATATAGATGGACCTTTGCTTATATTAGCAGGAGCTGGAAGTGGGAAAACAAAAACTATCACTACAAGATTGGCTTATTTAATATCAATTGGTATTGATCCATCTTCAATTTTAACTTTAACATTTACAAATAAAGCAGCAAAAGAGATGAGAACTAGAGCATTTGACCTTATTGAAAAAATGTCTTATCCTCCACTTTTATGTACTTTTCATAAATTTGGATTATTATTTTTAAAATTTCATATTGGTGCATTAGGGAGAAAAAATAACTTCGTTATTATAGATACTGATGATAAAAAGAAAATTATTAAAATGATTGATAAAGAGACTACTACATCTATTCTTACTTCAGAAATCTCTAAATTTAAAAATTCTATTATGACACCAGAAGAGGTAAAATTAAGTTCACAAGATAAGCTTTATACAAAAATAGCAGATGTATATGAAAAATATGAAGAGTATTTGATAAAAAATAATTTAGTAGATTTTGATGATTTATTACTTTTAACTTATAAAATATTAGATAAAAATCCTAAAATAGCTCAAGAGACAAGTGATAGATATAAATATATTATGGTTGATGAGTATCAAGACACTAATGAACTTCAATATAAACTTCTTAAAAAGATTTGTGGTCAAAGCAATAATCTTTGTGTTGTTGGTGATGATGATCAGTCTATTTATGGATGGAGAGGAGCTACAATTAAAAATATTTTAACTTTTAGTGAAACTTTTGAAGGTACTAAAACTATAAAGTTAGAAGATAATTATAGATCAACAAAAAAGATACTTCATTATTCAAATGCTTTAATTGAACACAATCGAGATAGATTAGGAAAAAAACTTGTTTCCACACGAGGAGAAGGTGAAGATATAAGGGTATATGAATCTAAAGATGAAAATGATGAAACAAGAAAAATTGCCGATGATATTCACAAATTAATTGAAAGTGGAATTAGTGCAGGAGAGATAGCAATTTTATATAGAGTTAATGCTCTTAGTCGTGCTTTAGAAGAGGGTTTTAATCGTGCTAGGATAAATTATAAACTTGTAGGCGGAATGAAGTTTTATGAAAGAGCTGAGATAAAAGATCTTATTGCATATTTTAGAGTTATTACAAATAAAAATGATAATTTTTCTATAAAAAGAATTATCAATAAACCAAAAAGAGGGATAGGTGCAACAACGGTATCTAAACTTGAAGTGGAAGCAATAAGATTAAAAAAATCTATTTTTAATCTTATTGAGGATTTAGAATCAGATGATTTGGCTGTAGTTGTTGGGAAGAAAAATTCAAGAACATTAAAAGTTTTTATGGCATCTATTAAAGATTTACAAGATATATTAAAAAGTTCAAAAATGAGATTTGTTGATCTATTTGAAGAGACATTTGATTTTAAACAATCATATGAAAAACTTGCTGATGGGGCTGATAGAATAGCAAATATTGATGAGTTTTATGGATATGTAAGGGATTATTTTCTACAAAATATAGAACTTAATCTTGAAGACTTTTTAAATGAAATATCATTAAAAAGTGATCAAGATGCCTTAACTGATGAAGCTATATCTATGATGAGTATCCATGCGTCAAAAGGTTTGGAATATGAATATATTTTTGTAGTTGGGTTTGAAGAGGGATTTTTCCCAATTGTTGGGGATGGTTGTGATCTAGAAGAGGAGAGAAGACTTGGTTATGTTGCATTTACAAGAGCAAAAGATAGACTTACCGTTTCTCATGTACATTCAAGATTTTATAAGGGTAAAAGAACACAGCTAACAAAAAGTAGATTTTTAAGTGAATCTGGACTTATAAAAGGTAGTTTAACTATAGAAAAAAATAAAGCATTTAGAAAAGATGATTTAGTAAAACATAAAATTTTTGGTATGGGTAGAGTTATGAGTGTAAGTAAAGCTGGGAAAGAGTTTAAACTAAATATTAATTTTGGCGGAAGTAAGCGAGACATACTCTCAAGTTTTGTAGAAAAAATCTAAAAAAAGTGTTTTAGTGTATCATTCACTTTGAATTTTCAAATAAAAAATAAAATTTACTTAATCACATACTGAACTATGCTCAATCGCAAATTTTATTTTTTATTTAAAATTTCTTTGCGATTAACACACTAAAACACTTTTTTGGTATATGGGAATAGTAAAAATATGAATATAATATATGAATATGAAGAAGTTAAAAATCAAGATTTAATAAATTATATTAACGATACTCCATCTTTACATAAATATTTCAAACAAGATTGGGGCAAATTAAAAGCTAGACAATATTGTGGAATAATAAACCACAATGGGGAAGACTTTTATATTCTTCCTAAAATTGCTAACAATGATGATAGCGATACAAATCTAAATATATTTATTTACATGCTAATCTACTCAAATGATATAAATATTCAAAATGAAGATTTAGCTTCTGCACAAAATCATAAATCAAATAATATTTTAGAAGTTTTTATACAAATTTTTGCTAAAAATTTATTTTTACAGTTACAAAAAGGTATATGTAAAGAATATGTAACCGAACAAGATAATTTAACAGTATTAAGAGGCAAGTATCTTATAAATGAGAATTTAAAATATAACTTTACGAAAAGTAAAATATATTGTGAATTTGATGAGTTTAGTATGGATAATGAACTTAATCAATTTTTCTTGTATGCTATTAATACTTTGATGAACTATACTAAAAATAAAAAGCTTTTGAAGATGTGTAAATTGGTACTGGATGAAGTTAGTTTTAAAAAGTTTGATATAGATAATTTACATATTCATTTTAATAGATTAAACAATAGATTTAAAGATAGTTTTGAATTTGCTTTATTGTTACTCAAAAAGTCTATCCCTGTGTTTGAAAAAGATAAAAAGAGTTTTGCTTTTTTATTTGATATGAATGAGTTATTTGAAGATTTTATAGGTAATATTTATAAAAGTATTGATAGTAGTACAATATTGCAAAATGAAAGAAATTTTGGTAATTTAAAATTAATACCTGATGTTGTTTGTGATGATTTGATTATAGATATTAAATATAAATTAGTAGAAGATAAAAAGAAGTTAAGTAGAGATGATAAGTATCAAATGTTTGTATATGGAACTAATTTTGGTATTAAAGATACTATGCTTTTATATCCTGAACATAGAAATAAAAAAGTTAATGAAGATTTAAAATTAGGAAAAGATGATAAAATGATTGAATTAAAAATGAGAAGTATTGATTTGGATTTTGATGGTGGGTATGATGAATATATTTATGAGATTAAGAATAGATTGGAGAATATAAATGAAAGTTAAATTTAATAATAAAGTATATAAAA
>DAOVXU010000047.1 GCA_030635995.1 Arcobacter sp.
AGATACAGATACAAGTGCAAATATTGTAGCAGAAAATGTACCAGATGGCACAAGTACAGGAGTTACTCTAAATGCAACTGATGCAGATGGTGATGCTATAACATATAGTGTAGCAGATGGTGTACCGTTTACAGTAAATGCAGATGGTACAGTTGTAACTTCAGGAGATATTGACTTTGAAACACAAGATAGCTATACATTTGATGTAACAGCTACTTCGGCAGATGGTACAATTTCAACTGAGAGTATTACTATAAATGTAAGTGATATTCAGGAGATGAATATCATTAATGGTACAGATGGAAATGATCACTTATATGGAACAGACGGAGCTGATGCTATATCTGGTGGTGCAGGAAACGATCAGATAGTTAGTAGTGCAGGTGCTGATGTATTAGATGGTGGAGAAGGAGATAGAGACTTTATAAATTATGATAATTCAGATGCAGGAGTAAATGTAAACCTTACTACAAATGAAGTATCAGGTGGCCATGCCGAAGGTGACACAATCAGCAACTTTGAAAGAGGTAGCGGTTCTGCTTATGATGATACTTTAACGGGAACAGATGAAAGAAATATCTTATTTGGTAGAGATGGAGATGACACAATCGATGCTAAAGGTGGAGATGATGAACTATATGGTGGAGCAGGAAACGATACAATTAGTGGTGGAGCAGGTAATGACACTATTGTAGGTGGAGCTGGTGCAGATACTTTAGATGGTGGAGATGGAGATAGAGACTTTATAAGATATGACAATTCAGATGCAGGTGTAAATGTAAATCTTACTACAAATGAGGTTTCAGGTGGAGATGCCCAAGATGACACAATAAGCAACTTTGAAAGAGTTGTTGGATCAAATCATGATGATACTTTAACTGGAACTGATGAGAGAAACTTCTTATATGGTCAAGATGGAGATGATACGATCAATGCTGGTGGTGGTGATGATGAAGTATATGGTGGTGCAGGAGATAATACAATTGATGCTGGTGCAGGAAATGATCAAGTGCATTCAGGTAGTGGTACAAATACATTAGATGGTGGTGATGGCGATAGAGATACTATAAACTATAGTGGTTCAGATGCAGGTGTAAATGTAAATCTTACTACAAATGAAACATCAGGTGGTGATGCCCAAAATGACACAATCAGTAACTTTGAAAGAGTTGTAGGATCTAGTCATGATGATACATTAACAGGAACTGATGAGAGAAACTTCTTATATGGTCAAGATGGAGATGATACATTAACTGGTGCTGGTGGAAATGACTATATTCATGGTGGTGCAGGAGATGATACAGCAGTATTTAGTGGAAATATGGCAGATTATACTATTACAGGTAGTGGTAATAATATAAAAATAGTTGCTAATAGTGATACTAGCTTAAATGAGAATACTGATGTACTAGAAATAGAAACTCTTAAATTTGCTGATGGCACTTATGATACAGCTAGTGGTGAGTTTACATCATCTAATGTGGCTCCAGATGCGACAGATGATACTGTTACAACAGATGAAGATAGTAGTGTAAGTATAGATGCAATGGCAAATGATACAGATGCAGATGGAGATACTTTATCTATAACACAAATCAATGGGCAAGATGTAGTTGCAGGTGGTAGTGTAGATATTGTTGATGGTGGTAATGTTCTTGGCACTGCAAAATTAACAGTAGATGGTGAGATAGAGTTTACACCAAGTGAATATTCTCAAGAGATGGATAGTGGAGAATCTTCAAATGTAACATTTAGTTATACAGTTAGTGATGGAGTTGAAACTGATACAGCTGATATAACTGTAAATGTAACAGGAGTTGATGAGATAGATGATACAGCAGAAGCAGCAACTCTTACTATGGATATAGATGATGTTGTTGTGACAGAAAATAGTTCTATCAGTACACCTGATATGAGTGGTGCAACAAATTATGGTGATGGTAATAATAATTGGGATGAAAGTAAATTATCAAAAGATGATGATACTGCTATTTATGGTGATGATTGGGATAAAATTAAATTAGACAAAGGTGATGATACTGTTGTAGTAGGTGATGGAGATAGTGATTATTCTAAATTTGATGCTGGTAAAGGTGATGATAATGTTACTTTAGGTAATAGTTGGGAAGAAGTGAAACTTGGTGATGGTAATGATACTCTTGTGATGGGAGATGGAGGTCATAAAGTAGAACTTGGTAAAGGTGATGATACGGCAACTATTGGTAATGGAACAAGTTCATGGAATACACTTGATACAGGTGATGGAGATAATACTGTTGTTGCAGGTGATAGTTGGGAAGAGGTTAAAGGTGGAAAAGGTGATGATAATATCACACTTGGAGATGGAGCAAAAAGTATAAAACTTGATGATGGTAATGATACCTTAAATGTAGGAGATTCAACTTCAAGTTGGACTACTATTGATGGTGGTAAAGGTGATGACACTATGACTATTGGTGATGACTGGACAAAAGTTAAAGGTGGTGATGGTAATGATACTGTTATCTTTAAAGGTGATGAATCTGATTATACTGTTGGTAATAAGTGGGGTAGTGATTATGTGGAAAATAATGCTACAGGTAATATAACATGGCTAGATAGTGTAGAAAATGTAACATTTGGAGAAGATAATAGTAATACTGAAGCTACTACATATTCATACGACATAACACTAAATGCAGGATTAACAGATACAGATGGTAGTGAAATATTAAGTGATATTACTATAGATAATATACCAGATGGTACAACTATAGATGGTCTAACACCAAATTCAGATGGAAGTTATACAGTAACAGCTGATGAAAATGGTGATGCAACAGTGACTCTTACTTCAAATAGTGAGATAGTAGAGGATGATTTAAGTGGTATAACTGCAAGTGTAACATCTACAGAGACTAATGGTGATACAAGTACTGTTATAGTAAATGATGATGCAGATTTAGAATCAATGGGTGAAATAACAAATGATGAATTTACTTTTGATAATGATGATTTTGATTTAAATTTTGATAATTTAGATTTTGATGATACATCATTAACTGAAATAAATACTATAGATATGTCTGATGGTGATCACGAGATGACAAATATTGATATAAATGATGTTATGGATATGACAGGAGAAAGTAATACATTGACAATTTTTGGAGATGATGAAGATGTTGTTACTCTTGATACTGATACATGGTCACAAGGTGAAGATGTAACTATTGGAAATGATACATTTGCAACATTTTCTGGAAATAGTGTAGATGGACTAGAAGAGGTACAGCTTATGATAGATACACATGTTCAAGTTGATCAGTCTTAAGTATAAAATATTTAAAAAAAAGGTGAGATTTATATCTTGCCTTTTTTAAATTTAAATTATTAGATTAAGGTATACTTTAGTATAATAGCTAAAAATGTTAATACTAGGATAGTTTAATGGCTCATGATGGTAGTACTACTAAAAAGATATTAAATAATACGAATAAGTATGTAAGTTTTAAAACAATATCATTTGTAATATTTATTACTATTGTTTTATTTATATCATATGGATCAAAAAATATTTATAAAACGAAAACAGATGAATATAAAAATAGAGTATATGATAAAATAAATCAAAAAGTTTTAGATAATTATAAAGTGATGTTAGATGAAAAACTAGCAACATCAACATTAATTTCCTCCTCTTTATCAAAAAATAATAATATAAAAAAGGCATTAATATTAAATAATACAAATTTTGTAGATATGAATAAACTACTTGATGAGATGAGGATAACAAAAGAATATGCAGATATTCAAGCGGAGATTATCAATTCTGAAGGGATTAGTTTTAAAAGAAGTTGGATGGATTTAGCGGGGGATGATATGATTCAAAATGATCCTCAATTGGCTCATCTAATAAAATATCCACGAGTTGAAAGAAATATTGAAGCTACAAAATATGGAATGAAATTAACAAATAAAATTCCTATATATGAAAGAGATAAATTTTTAGGTCTTTTTGGTGTAAACTTAAATTTTGATGCATTAGTTGATGTATTTGTAAAAGATGAATTCGATAGTGTTATTCTTTTAAATATGCTAGATTCTAGAAAAATAATTCACGAATTATCTTATTCTAAAAGATTTATTGGTGAATATTATGTTGTAAATTCAAATGCTAATACATATTTGCTAAAAGTTTTAAAACAAAATGGTGTAAAGCAGTTTTATGATAATTGGGATAGTTCATTTATAATAAATAAGGAAAGTAATCATTTAGTATCTAAGTTTATAATAAAAGATTCACGTAATTTACCAATAGCAAAAATAATTATATTTAAATCTATAGATGAAATTATTTTTGAAGATTTAGATTTTTTTCAAAATACACATATAATAGTTACAATTTTATTAATTATGTTAGTTGCTTTTTTTATAAATTATTGGATGCTTAGATTATCAACAAAAGAGATAACAAAATATAATGATGAATTGGTTATTGAAAATAATGAGTTGCAAATTAAAGCAAATGAATTAGATTATAAAGAGAAAGAGTTAGATAATTTATTTGATAATCAGCCAAATGTGATGTTTATGCATAATACAAAAGCTATTGAAAAGGTGAATAGAAGATTTATAAAAGGATTTTTTAGAAGATTTAAAACTTATGAGGGCTTTAGAGAAAAGCATGCTTGTGTGAGTGAATTATTTGAAACTTATGATGGCGATAATTATATTTGTCAGCAGATAATAGATGGTAAATATTGGATAGATTTTATTTTAGATGATCCAAGAAAATTGTATAAAGCTATTATATCAGTAGATGGTGATCAACATCATTTTATAATAAAATTAAACGAGATGGAATTTAATAAAAAAAGTTCAGAGAGGCTTGTCATTGTTGCTTTAGTTGATGTAACTCAAGATATAGTAGACAATATTTTATGTTTAGAAGAGCTAAAAGAGGAGAAACTTAAACATTCTACACAAACGGATAAGATAGAAGAGATAAAACAGATAGAGCAAAAAACAGAAAAAGTGATAGAAAAGAAAGTCGAAAATAAAATAAAAGATATTAAAAAACCGAAAACAATAGCTATAAAACCGATTATTGTTCCAAAGAAAACTAATACTAAAAATAAAAATAAAAATAAATTTGATGCGTATGGTTTAATTCAAAAGAGTTTATCAACTGTTTTAGAAGATACAATTATGCAGGATGTATCTAGTGCAAATGTTACAGCTAAGGCTTTGGAATTATCTGTTTTAAAAGATAAAAATATTTTACAGTTTGATAATAAATTTATTATAGTTAATAAAAAAGATCCACTGCAATGGACTTTAATGATACCTATACAAAGTATATCAAAATTATTTAATATAATGATAGGTGCTAATGATGCAGAAGTTACTAATGATATTGATGATGATTTAAAAGAGCTTTCACAAGCATTTGTTGATTCTATGGCGGATATAATATTAAAAAATACTAATAATAAAGTTAAAATTCAATCAGCTCCTGTAAAAATAAAAAACAATGAAAAACTAAATTCTTTAGGTGGAAAGTTATTTGATCTAGGATTTAGTATTGACAATGAAAAATTACCTATTTTTATAATGATAGAGAACTCAAAGAGGTAAGATGATTAAGTATATATTGTTTATATTTATATTTTCTATAACAGTACTTTTTTCAAGTGAATTAAGTAGGGAGCAAGAAAAATTATATAATGAGATAATAAATGAGTTTAAGGATGATTTTGAGATTTGGGATGTTACTTTTGATAAAAAATCATTTCTTATAAGATTTGCAAAGAATGAAATTTTATTTAAAATAGGTAAAGTGGAAAGAAGTAATTTATTTAATATTGTATTGAAAGATTTTTATCCAAGATATATCAATATAGTGGCTAAAAACAAAGAGATTGTTAAAAAACTTTTAATAAAAGGGCATACTTCATCTGAAAATGCTAAATTTAAAACTAAAAAGGAAAAATATAATCGTAATTTGATATTATCACTAGAGAGATCGGATAGTGTATTAAGATATGTAATGGAACTTACAGATGATAGTATAGTTAGTAATAAGGATTGGATAGAATCTATTATTGAATCTAAAGGATTATCTTCATCTGAACTTATTTTAGATAAATATGGAAAAGAGGATAAGAAGCTATCAAGACGGATAGAATTTGGAATAATTTTTAATGAAACTAATTTAAATTATGAAGAGGCAAAAGTTGTAGATATTGAAAGTGATATTTTAGAAGAAGAGAGAAAAGTGATCACTTTATCTGATTATGTTAAAAGATTATTAGATGAAAATCCATATATAGATGAACAATTTCAACTTTTAAGTTCAATAAGACAAGATATAAAAATTGCAAATTCAGCATTTTATCCAACAGCTGCATTAAATTATAATTATAAAAAATATTATAATTATGATGATGGTACACTTAGTGAGAAAGATTTTGATACTTCAAAAGATATTACAGTGAGATATAATATATTTAATGGTTTTAATGATAGTGATGAAAAAAGAATTGCCCAGCTTAATTATAGAACAAATATATTTACAAAAGATCAAGTTGAGAATGAATTGATATACAATATAGTAGAGGCGTTTATTACCATACAAAAAACAAATGAATATTATGAATTATCAAGAAAGAACTATAGTGATTATATTAAATGGATGGATAAAGAGGAGATTAGATTTCAAAATGGTTTAGTCTCTTTAGCAGATTATTCCAAAATACATGCAAGAGGAATTAGTAGATTTATGAATTTTGAAGAGGATACTAAAAGATATGTAGATAGTATCACAACAATGCAAAAGTATATTGATTTTAATGATAGTGATATGGAGTATTTTGAAGTTTT
This sequence comes from Arcobacter sp., assembly GCA_030635995.1. Classification (GTDB taxonomy): domain Bacteria; phylum Campylobacterota; class Campylobacteria; order Campylobacterales; family Arcobacteraceae; genus CAIJNA01. The sequence goes on from DAOVXU010000047.1 coordinate 6,865, forward strand.
AAATCCTTATAGTATCTATTTTGAGAGTTCTCTTTTAGCTATAAAAGATTGTCAGGATTTATCTCCATATATAAAAGAAGCAAATCAAAATATAAAATTATATAAAGCTAAGTTAGAAAAGTCAAAAGTTCATTTTTATCCTAAAGTAGATTTAATAGGAAAACAAAGTGTTCTTTACGAAGAAAATACAGTAGTACCTTCAACAACTACTGATGAAACATCATTGACTTTAGAAGCTAGTATGCAGTTTTATTCAGGTGGGAAAGATCAGGCAAACTATAAAAAAAAATTATTTGAGTATAGACAAAAAATACAAAAAAGAGATGCTGTTGTTAGAGATGTGATTTATAAAGTTGATTTGTCTCTTAATTCTTATGAGTTAACTACAGTTAAAAATGAATATTTAATAGATTTGGTTAATAAAAGGGAAGAGGAGTATTTGGCTTCTAATTATGATTATAAATTTGCTAAGATAGATGCAAATGGTTTATTGGATGTTGTTGATGCGGTATATAATGCAAAGCGACAATATATTGAAAATAGATATGAAATGATACTTTCAAAATATAAAGTATTAAATCAAATTGGTATTATAAAAAATAATATTTTCGAGTAAAATTATAAAGGAATAGATTTGGCAAGGTTTAGAAAACATAAAGAGAGTTCTGTATTAGATGCTTTGGTTTTATTTTCAAAATTACATGGAAAACCATATAGTGCGGAAGTTTTAAGTGAAGGATTGCCTATAGCAGAAGGTGAATCATCTCCAAAGTTATTTTCAGTAAAACCAAGTTCTTCAAGAGCTTTATTTAGTAGAGCTGCAAAAAGAGCAGGATTTGAAACAAGTATTGCTAAGTTATCTCTTGATGATCTTAGTAGTTTAGCTTTACCATGTATAATTTTACTTAAAACTGCTGATTCTGATGAAGTTAATGCTTGTATATTAGAATCATTTGATGATATAAGGGAACATGCAAATATAATAATTCCAGAGATAGGTGATCTTGTAAGTACAGTAAAATATGAAGATTTAAAAGTAGAATATTTTGGAATGGCATTTTTTTTAAAAAGAGAATTTAGATTTGAATCTGAAGATTTTAAATTAATTGATAATAAACAAAAACATTGGTTTTGGGATACAATACATACAATTAAATATATATATAAGGATGTATTATTAGCATCGCTAGTTATAAATCTTTTTATGATAGCAACCCCTATTTTTACTATGAATGTTTATGATAGGGTTATCCCTACCGCTGCATTTGACACTTTATGGATATTTGCTTTAGGGGTTATCGTTGTTTATATAATAGATTTAGGGCTTAGGTTTGTGAGGACTTATCTATTAGAGGTTGCAGGGAAAAAAGCTGATATTATTATGTCTTCTATTATCTTTGAAAAAGTTATGGATCTAAAAGTATCTGTTATACCAAAACCTATAGGCTCATTTGCTAATGTATTAAAAGAGTTTGAATCTATTAGAAGTTTTATGGCATCAAGTACGATTGCTATTTTAATAGATTTACCATTTGTATTTATCTTTTTACTTACAATATATTTTGTAGCAGGACCTTTGGTATGGGTGACTATTGTATCAATTGTTATTTTAATATTATATACACTTAGTGTAAAAGATAAGATGCTAGAAAGTGTAAAAGAAACGGCAGGTGCTAGTAGTCTTAAAAATGGTGTACTGATAGAATCTATAGCTAATCTTGAAACAATTAAAAGTTTGAATGCATTAAGTTTATCTCAATATAAATGGGAAGAAGCAACAGGGGAGATAGCAGATAAAGGGATAAAAACAAAAACTCTATCAGCAGCAATTGGTACAGTTTCAGGATTTGTTGCACAGTTAAATACGGTACTTTTAATTATTTTTGGTGCTTACATGGTAGATTCTCAAACTTTAACAACAGGGGCATTAGTAGCAACTGTAATTATGTCAGGACGAGCTTTGGGTCCAATGGGACAAGTTGCTGGTATGATTGCGTATTATCAACATATTGTATCGGCATATGAATCTATAGAAAATGTAATGAGTTTAGAATCAGAACATCCATCGGATAAACAATTTGTAAGAAGACCCGCATTTAAAGGTAATATAGAATTTAAAAATGTTACATTTTCTTATCCTGGTACAGAGCAAAAGCAATTAATGAATTTAAATTTTAAGATAAAAAAAGGTGAAAAAGTAGCAATACTTGGTAAAGTTGGTAGTGGTAAAAGTACTATACAGAAACTTCTTTTAGGATTTTATTATCAAGATGAGGGATCGGTATTAATTGATGGAATTGATGTTAAACAGATTGATCCTGTTGAAATTAGAGCTAATATATCATATATGGCTCAAGAGATTGTTTTATTTGCAGGTACTGCAAGAAGTAATATGCTTATGAAAAATCATAAAGCAAGTGATGAGGATTTACTTGAAGCTGCAACGGTAAGTTGTGCTAATGAATTTATTAATAAGCATCCAAAAGGTTTTGAATTACCAATTGTTGAAAAAGGTGACAATCTATCTGGAGGGCAATCTCAATCTATTGCATTGGCAAGAACAGTCCTTGATGATAGTTCATTGTTTATATTGGATGAGCCAACAAAATCATTTGATAGAGGTACTGCAAATAAAGTATTACATAATATGAAAAAATTTTTAGATGATAAAACACTAATATTAATTACACATAATCCAACTGATTTATTTTTGGTTGATAGAGTAATTGTAATGGATAGTGGGAGAATTATAATGGATGGAAAAAAAGAGGATATTTTAGAAAAAATGTCAAAGAAAAGTGAATTGTAATGTCTGAAGAATTAAAACAAGAAGATATTAAAACAGTAGAAAATTTAGATTCTCAATCAAAAATAAAAGATTTAGAATCTGAAGTTAAAGAATTAACGAGGGAACTTAAAAGAGAAAGTAGAGCAACAAAAGCCGCAACAAAATTTGAATCTGAACTTAAAGAACAAAAAAGAGAGTTAGATAGTATTATAGATACTCATATGTTATATGTTGTTGTAAATAAAGATTTAGAGGTAAAAGAGGTAAGTAAAGCTTTTATTGATAAACTTGGATATTCAGAAGAATATTTAAAAGAGTGTGGTTACAATATTTTAATAGAATATTCTGATTTAGAAAAGTTTTTTAATGGTTGTGAATATGTTTCAAATCATGGTACTGAAGCTTGGGGAACTGATCTTAAAATGAATACTATAGATAATGATATATTGAATACTTATACATTTATGTATCCATCATATGAAGCTGGAGTATTAAATGGTTTTATATTTGTTCTAGAGGATATCTCTACAAAATTACAGTTAGTTAAGTTTCAAAGAAAAGTATTAGCTTCAGAAAAAGTGCATGTAACTGCTTTATCTTATATATCAAGTACAAGTGCAGCTGTATTAGAAACAATTTCATATAAAGTCAGTGCTGTTGTAAAGATAGTAGTTAGCATGATATTATTATTTTTAATTTACTCGATAAATTTTGAGATTGATGAGATATCAAAAGGGAGTGGTAAATTTATACCAACAATAAAAGTGCAACATCTTAAAAATTTAGAAGGTGGAATTCTCTCATCTATTTATGTACAGGAGGGGGATAGTATTAAGAAAGGGCAAATTTTAGCTAATCTTAGTCCTATATCATATCAAACA
>DAOVXU010000108.1 GCA_030635995.1 Arcobacter sp.
GCGATATTGAAACTTTTGTTATAGCAGATTGTGGTGTAAATACGATAAATGAATATGATAAACTTATCTTTGGAATATCTACATGGGGTGACGGTGAACTTCAAGATGACTGGGAAGAGATAATTGATGATTTTAGCGATATAGATTTTTCAAAAAAAACTGTAGCATTATTTGGACTTGGAGATCAAGATAGTTATAGTGACTGTTTTTTAGATGCAATGGGTCTAATCTATGAACAAATTTTAATAATGGGTGGTGATGTTATAGGTTCAGTTGATATTGATGAAGATTTTTATCACAATGAATCAAAAGCTATTGCTAATGATAAGTTTGTAGGATTAGCTCTTGATGAAGATAATCAAGGTGAGCTAACAGATAAGCGAATAAAAATTTGGATAAATAATATTCAAGATAAAATAATCTAAAAGAGACAAAATGATTTTAAGTAGCTATGAAAAATTTTCAAATGCAATACAAGATAATGAATCACTAAAAGCAGAAGAGATCTTTGCTTTTAGTGATATACGGTGTGAATTAATATCTTATGGTATGAAGTTCAATAAAACAATTAATATATTAAATATAATTCAAGCATTTAGCAGTAAAGGGTTGAGAGAGCAAGCTTTAACAATATGCAATAATTGTTCACAAAAGAAATGTAAAATTAAAATGAAATTAAATAATGATATTCTTCGATATAGTAATGATGAAAATAGATTAAAAAATATACAACAAAGAGAAATACCTATAGAAGAAGAGAGGATTTTTGATATTAAATCTGGAAAATATTTTTATAAAAAGAACAATTGATAATTTAATCCAAATTATTCTTCCAAGTGAGATGGCAATTTATACAGTGATTTGATAGCTTAAATATATTTTTATTTATAGTTGTCCAATCATTGGTTTTTAATGATTTTTGAATATCTGTTGCACTTTTATGTAGTAGATTATCATAATATAAAAGAGATTCCTTAAAAGCTTCCATATCTCTTGTTTTTACAATTTTCCACGGATGTTCTTTTGAGGATGGGTGATTTTGAATTTTATCTAAACCTATTTTTATAATATTTTTATCTTGATTTATAACCCCCTCTTGAACCATTGCATAAGCTATACCAAATTGCACCATTATTTGTTTATAGGTCATATTTGATTTTTTCTTACTTTGAATTAATTGTTCTACATTTGTATGAGGATGGATATGGGCAAAAATATCTAACTGTTTAGCCAAAAGATTGGAATTTAAAGAAAAAAGGAGAATTATAAAAGCTACCCTTTTTAAATTAAATTTTTTCATTTAAGAGATATAACCTTGTCTTTTTAATTTATAAGCCAAGAACCTAACAACAACTTCAATAGCTTTAGTACCATCAATTTTACTTATCTTTTGAACCTCTAATCCAATAGATTCTAAAGCTTTCCCCATATTTGCACCAACTGCTTGAGCTAAAATTATATCACAACCTTTTAAATTTTCAATATCTTTTTTATGCCGTTCAATATCCTCTTGAGTTGTGCTATTATTATCTTCTTCATTAGAATTTGAATGATTGTTTACAATTGTATCTATTAGTTGCTCATCATTATAAATATTAAAAAATGGTGCTTTTCCTGTTCTTTTATATATTGTTATTTTATCTCTATCTACAGGTACTACTATTTTCATTTTTATCCTTAGTTTTAAAATTATATACAATTATAATAAATGTAAGTTAAATTATTTGTGAATTATTGATATTTATTATCATTATTAATTGTATTTTAAGCTTTCTTTCTATACTATTTCATAATGATAATTAATATCAAATAAAAGGATTATAAATGAATATAATATTAACACCACTAAAATTAGCTATTGGGGCTTCACTTTTAGCCTCATCATTATTAGCCCAAAACTTTAAAGTTTTAACACCACCAGATCCAAACTCAATTCCTCTAATGGTACTTGAAGCAAAACAAAAAGAATTTTTAGGAACAGATACTCTTCAAATAGCAAAAGCACCAAGTGGCGATATATCTGCTATGAAAGCAATTATGAATGATAAAAAAGTTGATGTAGCATTGTTTAATTTTATTGCGGGTGGTAAGTTTTACTCTCAAGGGATAGATCATCTTAGACTTGCAGGGGTTCATGTATGGGGTGGAGTTGGTATTTTATCTAAAAAAGATATTGTTGCAAATGATTGGGCAGCACTAAAAGGTACTAGAGGTTTATCTCTTCCTGCTATTAAAACACCTCCGCATATGTTTGGTATGGCAGCTATGAAAAAATATGGATTAAATCCTAAAAAAGATATAAAAGTAGCAGGGATGGGACCAGCAGTTGCTTTTAACACAATGAGTCGAAAAAATAGAGCTCCCTCTTTTGTTCTTGCTCCTGAGCCACTTTTAAGTATAGTTTTATTTAAACAACAAAAAGAGAACTGGGAACAAAAATACCATCTATTTGCAGATAGTGCAAAAGCTATTACAGGAAATTCTGGAACTACCCCTTTAGGTGCATTTTGGATTGTTAATGATAAGAAAAATATGGATAACTTAATATATGGGTTTGAAAAAGCTATCACTTTTATAAACAATCCAAAAAATAAAAAAGAAGTTGCTAAAATAGTGGCAAAGGGATTTAAAAAACATTTTGGTCAAAAAGTACCACCTAAAGTTTTTGAAAATGTTTTAGATAGAGGTGTATTAAAACTTAACTTTAAAGATGCAAAATTTGTAAAAGGAATAGTTACAAAATTTTGGAAAAGTAAAGGGATAAAAGTTGATGATAAAATATTTTATAATAGACAAACAGGATATAAAATTCCAACATTAGCTATTTTTACAGCTCAAATGATGCCAAAATTGGTAGGTGGAACGCTGTCAAATATAGATAGCTTAAAGTTTTCAAAAGAAACTATATCTATTGCATGGAAAATAAAAAAGATAAACCAAGATTTAATTATACCAAAAGCTATAGAAGTTGGAAAATTAGAAAGAGAATTATTTGATCTATCTATTCAAAAAGGGACAAAATCTAAAGTTGGAAAATTAATTAAAGAGATAAGTAAATTAAAAGAGGAGATAAGTTTTATTCAACTTGATTGTATTGAGATGGTAAAAGAGCAATATCCAAAAAATGATTTAAAGAAACTAATAAATTTCTTTAAACACAACAAAGATTTTATGTACCAACATCATAAAGTTTCATTTTAATAGAGGTTTTAAAAATGTTTAAAAAATTAAGTTTAGCAATTGCCCTATTATTTACAATAAGTGCATTTTCAGCACAACAAGAAAAAGTAGATAAGTTAATATTAAGTGGACCGATGGCTTCTGTATCGCATCCACTATTTCATATGATTCAAACTGGTGCATTAGATGATGTAGCTTCAAAAGTTGAGTTTAGATTATGGAAAAGTCCTGATGAGTTAAGAGCATTTACATTAAGAGGTGGGGCAGATTTTATTGCTGTTCCCACAAATGTAGGGGCAAATTTATATAATAAAGGTGTAGATATAAAACTTCTAAATGTTTCTATTTGGGGGATATTAGGGATACTTACAAGGGATAAAACTAAAAAAACCTTAAAAGATTTTGTAGGGTGTGAGATAGCTATGCCTTTTCGTGCTGATATGCCTGATATTATTTTTGAAGAGATAGTAAAAGCACAAGGATTAAATCCTAAAAAAGATTTTAAACTTAGATATTTAAATTCTCCTATAGATGCTATGCAGATGTTGATATTAAGAAGAGTTGATCACGCACTTTTAGCAGAACCTGCTACATCAATAGCTTTAAGAAAAACAGGGTCATTTCCACTTAAACTTGTAGCACCTGACTTATATAGAAGTAATATGTTAGAGCAAGAGTGGGGCGAAACATTTAAAGTTGAAACCAAAATACCAGAAGCAGGTATGGCTGTAGTTGGTGATATATCAAAAAATAAACATATTGTAAAAAGATTTAATGAAGAGTATGCAAAATCTTTAAAATGGTATAAATCAAACCAAAAAAAAGCAGGTGAATTAGCTGTTAAGTATGTTAAAATGCTTGATGCACAAGGTGTTTCTGATTCGATACAATATGTTCAGTTAGATGTAGTTGAAGCTAAAAATGCTAAAAAAGATTTAGAATTTTTCTTTGAAGTATTGAAAAAAAATAATCCAAAATCAATAGGTGGGAAATTACCAAATGAAGGATTTTATTATTAATTATAATTTAAGTTATATTTATATATACTTTGATATTGATTATCAGTATAGGAGTGATTAGATGAAGTTTATTTTAAAAATACTAAAAGATTTTCCTGCATATCTTTGGAGTGGTTGGGGTGCTATTGCCTCAATCTTCCTTTTTATTGCTTGTTGGGATGTAGGAAATCAAGTTTATGGTAACTTAGTATTACCCTCTCCTTTGGAAACATTCCAAACACTTGAACTTATGCTTCAAGATGAAACAGTTTGGACTGAGATAAATATCACTTTATATCGTGCATTTATAGGCTTTGGTATATCTCTAATTATAGGTTCTGCTTTAGGGCTTTTGGCTGGATTTTTTGCTACTGCATCTATTATGAGTCGTCCAATTGTAACTATTCTTGTAGGTATGCCACCAATTGCTTGGATAGTATTAGCTATGATTTGGTTTGGTATGGGTGATGAAACTGTAATATTTACAGTTATTGTAGCCTCTTTTCCTATTATATTTGTAGGGGCTTTACAAGGAACTCGTACACTTGATGGAGATCTAAAAGAGATGGCTGATAGTTTTAATCTACCTTGGCATATGAAGTTTATGGATGTTTATTTTCCCCATATTTTTTCTTATGTTTTTCCTGCTTGGGTAAGTGGGCTTGGTATGGCTTGGAAGATAGTTGTTATGGCGGAATTACTTGCTACAAGTGATGGTATTGGAGCTAGTTTAGCAGTTGCAAGAAGTCAGCTTGATACGCCTACAGCTTTAGCACTTGTGGTTATTATGATTGGTTCTTTGATGTTTGTAGAATATATTATCTTAGAACCTATTAAAAGAGAGGTTGAGTTATGGAGAAGTTAGAGGTCAAGGGATTAAATCATCACTTTGGATTTACAGAGATTTTAAAAGATATTAATTTTACTTTGGAACAAGGTCAAGTTTTAAGTGTCGTTGGACCGTCAGGTGGTGGAAAAACTACCCTACTTCATCTTTGTGCTGATCTACTTGATGTTGAAGAGGGTAGTGTTGAAAATAGTTTTGTTAGCTCATCTTTTGCTTTTCAAGAGGGTCGATTGTTACCTTGGAAAAATGTGATTGATAATATTTCACTTGGTCTATTAGCTAAAGGTTGGGATAAAAATGTAGCTACTAAAATGTCAGAAGATATAGCCTTAAAGTTTGGTTTAGAAGAGGAAGATTTTGATAAATTTCCAAAAGATTTAAGTGGTGGGATGAGACAGAGAGTTAGTTTTGCCAGAGCCTTAGTAGTTGAACCATCATTACTTTTTCTTGATGAGCCATTTTCAGCTTTAGATATTGGACTAAAAAAAGAGCTTCAAACTGTTTTGATAGAGATGATTGCTAACAAAGAGATAAGCATACTTTTTATTACACATGACTTGATGGAAGCGATACGATTAAGTGATGAGATTTTACTTCTCAAAGCTGACCCAGGACATATTGTAAAAAAATTCAACTATTCACTACCTCAACATGAGAGAGATGATAAATTCGTTTATGGTGAGAGTGCAAAAATATTACAAGATGCAGAAATTATAGATACATTTGAATTGGAGTTAAAATAATGATTGAAAACGATAGAGAAAGTAGTAACCACGCAAATAATCATTATCTATACTATCCAGATGAAAAAGATGTACCAACATATCTAGCTTATGGATTTCGTCCTATATTTTTACTTCTTCCTCCATATATAGTCATATCTATGATTTTATGGGCTTTAGTTTGGAGTGGATATTTAAACATACCTTTTATGAACGATACTCTTACTTGGCATGTGTATGAGATGCTTTTTGGAATCTTAACAGCAGGTGTTTTAGCCTTTTTAACAACCGGACTGCCTGAACCTTTTCCCGGAATGATTCC
>DAOVXU010000105.1 GCA_030635995.1 Arcobacter sp.
AACTAACTCTTTAGCTAAAAATCTATCAATAGATTCTACACTAAGAGTTATAACTCCACTTTTTTTATCTGAAGATATTTTTATAATCCCTAGTAGTTGCTTGTAGGCACTATATACTATCTCCTCTTTTGATCTTTCATCTTTTTTGGATGATGTATCATTAAATAGTTTATATATTCCATCATATCCAAGTGCAAAAACCAAATTCTTTTCATTTGGAATAAGTTTTTGAGATAAATCATATTTTTGGATAACCCTATTCTGAAATGAAAAGTCATTTAATATTGTAGTAAATGATGTTACAGCATCAACACCACCACCTCCACCAATATCAATACCTGCCATCCCTGCTAATGCTCCAAGTCCACCTAGCGATGATTTTGCTTGTGCGTGAGGAACTAATGAAGTTGTTGATTTATAGCTATTTGGGATAGATAGGGTATATACAATAGTTAAAGAGGTAACCACAAAAGTAAAAATTGCTATTTGAAATTTATTATTCCAAATTGTATTAAATAACTCTTTTAGATCTATCTCATCCTCTTCTATATAGTTTTGTGTGTTTTCCATTAAAATACACCTATTGTATTTAATGAAGCAGCCGTTATTGCTAATTGATAAAGTACCTGACTAGCATCTTTCCAAAATAAAATATTAGATGTAAATTTCATATGCATAGGTACCATAATAGTACTACCTTTTGCAATCTCATCATAGCACCCAAACCAACAATCAATCGATACTTTTTCTACTTCCCCAGAAGGATATACTACATATAAAGATTCTTCATTTGCTCTTTGGGTAATACCCCCTGCTTTTTGAATATAATCCTTAACATAAAGATCACTATCATGTACAAATGTATTTTGATTTAACACTTCACCAAATACTGATATAGTGTCAATAAATGATGGGATAATTAATGTATCTTTATCTTCAAGCCTTATATTGTATCTTGAAGTATCAAATTCTTCCATACTTTTAGATAATTTTATAGTAATACGCCCAAGTCCTTTAAATTCTTTAGCTTCTTCCTCTATAGTATTTACAACTTGAATCATATTTGCCATATCTACTTTAACTTCACCTGCTTCCCGACCGCTACCTGCTACATATGCAACTTGCTGTTTAAGTTTAGAGACAGATTCTCTCATCCTTTTTGCTTCAATTTCTCTTATGCTTTTTCTTGTAAAAACTGCTGCTTCTATAAAAGCTTCATCAGTAAAGCCACCTGCTCTTTTTATTACATCAGCTATTGTTTCACTTCTACTAATTGTATAAGTACCAGGAAAAGTCACTTCACCTTTTAAAGTTACAGTTTTTCTTTCATTCCAATTTGGTATACCAAATACTTTTATCTCATCCTCATCTTTTAATATATAGTTTTGAATATCATCATAAGAAATTTGTGAAATTACCCTTACTCTTTTATTGTCTTCAATTTTGTAACTAATAACTTCAAAATAATTTTTAAAAGCTTTTTTTGTAAATCCACCTGCAATATCTATTAGATCTCTTAAACTCATTTTATCATTTAAATTAGTTGACAATAAATATGTTTTTGGAAATTTTATCTCTCCATTTATCACTACACTTTTACTATCATTCCAACTTGGAATTGATGATACTGTAATTTTATCTTCATCTTGCAATATAAATGTATCTATTGAATCTTTAGAAACTCTTATAATCTCATTTTGCTTTATATCATCAACTATCTCATATCTTGTAACTAATATATTTTTTACATAAGCTTTTTTTGTAAATCCACCTGCAATATCTATTAGATCTGATATTGTCATATTTTTATTTAAACTATATTTTTTAGGCAAATAAACTGCACCAGCAATAGAAACTGTTTCAATCTTATTTGTCATATAATAATCAAACAATTCAATCTCATCAAAAGGTGATAATATATAATCTTCATCTACAAATGAGATATGTGGCATAAGATCATCTGTTTTATATGATGTTAGTTTAATTTTAGAATACGGTGTGGTTCCAGCTATATTTATAATATCTTTAACTTTTATATTGTCATAGTAGTTATATTTACCCGATCTACCTACACTTTTTCCTTTTATACTTACATATGGTGAAATATTACTATTGTATTTATTAAAAATAAAAAGTTCATCATCATTTTCCAATTTTATATCACTTTTACTTGACAGTATCTCTTGAAGATTAAAACTAATTATTTTATTGTCTAGTGATTTAGTTTTTCTTTTTATTAACCCATAACTAAATAGTGTATTTTCTAGAAAAAATCCTTTAAATGACAATTTATCTATCTCATTAGTTAAAAGTTTATTTAAACTAAACTCAGCCCCAATAGCTCTCTCACCAGGTCTTACAATATTTCCATATAGATATATACTCTCTTTATGTGCTTTATCTATACCATATACATAAACTTTATCACCATCATACAAATTAAAATTTTTAGCTTGTTTTAAATCAACTTCAAAAGTCTTTAACTTTTCATTGTCCATATATCTTTTTACCAAAAATCCATATTTACTACCACTGTAAGTTAATCCACCTGCATATTGTAGTAGTTTATCTAAGGTTTCGCCATTTTTTAATTCAAACTTAGCAGGAGTTGTTACGGCTCCACTTATAGATACTATTTTTTTAACCTTAGGTATAAAAACTATATCTCCAGATTTCAATATTATATTTAATGCCTCATCTCCATCTTTTAACAATTTATAAAAATCAACTGATGCTAGTATTTTATTGTCTCTTTTGATTAAAACAGTTCTTATACTTCCACTATTTTTTACACCTTTTGCAGATATAAGTAAGTTTTTTACAGTTGATAATGCACTTATATTGTAAATACCAGGAACATGCACATCTCCCACTAGATTCACTTGAATTGTGCTATATTTTGAGATATTAACAGATACTTTTGTATTTGTATAATTTTTTTCTAGCGTAGTTTTAATAATATCTTCAGCTTCACTATATATTTTACCCAAAATATTAATCGGTCCAATTTTAGGAAGATTTATATTCCCATTATTGTCAATTTTTAATTTTAATTTTTTATCAACTGCTCCATAAAGCCATATACTTAACACATCACCACTACTTAAAATATAATATGAGGGTACAGGTAAAGATGAAGGGTTTAAATTATTTTTATTTTTAAAAAAACTTATTCCGTATCTTGACAATTTAACTGATTTTTTAGTTGATTGTTTTGATTTTAGTTCTTGTAATATTTTGTTGTTTGATTTATATTTCAATGGGTTTATATATGTTGAATTTAAAACTATTTTATTTGAATTATCCTCTTCTACAATTTTTTTCTTTTTCTCCTCTTTCTTCTTTTTCTCACTTTTATCTTCTATATCATTTTCAGCAGTTGTCTCTTTTTTATCAGTAGTTACAGTTTCTTTTGTATTATTTTCTATCTTATCCAAGACTTGAGCTTTATCTACTCCTGCCTCTGCCATCTTTTGTTTAGCTTGTGGAGTATCTAGCAACGCTGGATTTGATTTAACTGCATTGATTATTGCTGTACGAGAGGGTTGTTGGGCACTTAAAAATGTGGTAAACACAAATATAAGCAAGATGATTTTTTTTAGCATATTTTTCCTATCTATATATAAATTGAAATTTAATTTATTGCCATTTTATCTAAAATATCATTAAAAAATGAAATCTAAATACAATATTAAGTAAAGTAAATTTTATAGCTATTTACAAAGATTTTTGAAATGGTTATTTGAGGTTTATTTAGTGTAGTTAAAAAAAGCCAAGATAAGATATCTTGACTTTTTTGTAATTAATTATTGAATTTTTACATTACCTGTAATTTTAATCTCACCATTTTCATCAGCTATTAGTTCATTCATACCGTCTAAACCTTTTATAGTTAATGTCACATTATAATCACCAGCTTGTGTAAATTGTGTTTTAATATCATCAATTTTATTTGCAAAATTACTATCATTACTTAATGAATTAACCATGTTTGCAATACTAAAAACAAAATTACTTCCCGTAGAAGTTATAGAACTTTCACCAAAATTATCACCAGCGATATCTCCTGTGGTATATTCTTCTGTACTACTACTTGTACTTGCTATTGCACTCATAGTTGCACTTTTAGTAGAGATAGTATAGTTACCATCATATGAACCTATTACACCATCTCTAAAAATAGTGACATTTGTTAATTTAACATTTAAATTTTGTGCTGAACTAACTGTATTATCTTTAATATCTAAAGTGATATCTACATATTTAGTTTTACCATTTTCAATATTTGTCCATGGAACTGGACTTGTAGTTAATGAAGTATTATAGTCACTACTTACATTGTCAAGTATATTGCATACACCAAAAGCAACACCATAATAGCTATCTAGAGAACTAGCATTTGACAGTTTTGCATGTGTTACCGTACCAAATGTACCATCACTAGCAATAGTTACATTTGTATCTCCAATAGTTACCTTATTATTAAAGATATTTAATGTATCTTTATTTTTTGCCGCTAACTTTGCATTCTCATTTGCAAGTGCAATAGTAGCAATTCTATCTTCTTCATAAGCTATTATAGCAGCAACTTTAGCACTAATTGTTGATTGAAGTAATGTGTTTTCTTCTGCCTTATCTTCTGCATAAGCTAATTGTGCACCTGCAAATTGAGAAGCTAAATAAGTATCAGTGTAAACCCAATTAGTACTATTATCATCAATTGCAATAACTGCTGATCTTAAAGCTCTAATTGCCTTATTTACATTTTCTGTAAAAATATTATTTTCTGCAGTTATATTTACATCAGCCGCTTCTACTGCCGTAGCGATAACAGAATCATATGCTGCTGTAGTGTCTCCTAATGCCATGATATCAGTGTCAGCTTTTAACGCAGTCAAAATTACTGATATAATATTAGCATCTCTTATTGGCTCATATGTTGTAATATTAGAAGTAATAATACCACTTGCAGCAGTTTGTGCATCTGTAAGTAATGTTGCATTAGTTTCAGAACTTACAATTGTTTTTAATCTATCACTTGCCATAACTCTTTGATATGCCATATCTTTAGTTTGATTCTTATCAAATATAGCATTTGCGGCAACTATAGTTGCATCCATACTTGCTTTTAATCCTGAAGTTCCAGTTGTAGAAGCTATAATATTATTAATAGCAGTTGTAAATGCAGCTTCAAGTGTTTCAATAAATGATTTAGCTTTATTTGTTGCTTTAAAAAGTAAACTAGTATTTATATCAGCAGCTAAACTAGTTGCAAACTTATAGCTAGAAGCAATATCATAAGTATAAGCTGGTATTGTAATATTACAATCATTTACATCACTCACTCCCACAATATAATTAGATGTTACTAAATCTTCTGCTCTTTGAAGAGCGTTAGCTTCATTAGTGGCAATAATTGAACTTTTTAATGCTAATCTAGTTGAATCTTGAGATATAATATAAGTTTTTGCCTCTTCCATAATAGAAAGTAAAATATTTTCTGTATCAGTTTCATCTGATATATTATTTTCAGCAATTATGGCAGTTACATTATTTTCAGTTGCTGTAATTATTTGAGATATATTTGTTACACCAGATTCATAATTTTCAGTTATATAATCTATAACTCCTGCTTTTGCAGCTATTTTTGCATTTGCAAGATTAGTTGCTCTAGTTTCAGCAGCCTTAATATCACTTTCTAGTGCTTCTTTAGCTGCCTCATCTGTATTAGCTAATAATACTTCAGTTAAATTAACATCAACATTATTTTCTTTTGCTAATTCCACTAGACCTTCAACAGATGCAGTTTGTAAATCACTTTCACTAACATCATTGCTAACACCAGCTGCACTCATTGCTGCTGTAATTGCTGCAAAATCTATCATATCTGTACCAGTAGTTGTTACATTGTTTTCGGTTGTTGTTAGGGCTACTGTACTTTTTAACTCTTCTGATAAAATAAGATTAACTTTACTGGCAACTAGTGTTTTAGTCATATTAAATGTTGCAGTTAAAATATCTGTAGCTGAAGTACCTTTAGCTTTTTCTACTGATACAACTTTTGCAATAACTTTATCTTTTACAACTTTTGCAATAGCTTTATTTTTTGCTTCTGTTTCTTCAATTTTAGCAGCTATTGATGAAATATTAGCAGTTAAAGAACCTGTATTAATTTTTATTGTATTTAATTTAGCAGTTAAATTAGAATCA
>DAOVXU010000229.1 GCA_030635995.1 Arcobacter sp.
AGCTATGGAACATGGAGTAGGACTTCAATCTTCGAAAAAAATGATGACTATAGGAGCTGATGTTGTTATTACAGGAAATGGAGCAGGTGGAAAAGCACTTGATATTATCAAAGAGACAAATATAAAAATCTATATTGGTGCTGCTGATATGAGTGTAAAAGAAGCATATGAAGCTTTTAAAGCAAATAAATTAAAATCACAATTTTAAAGGATAAAATATGAAAATAGTATTTCCAACAGATGAAAATATGGGTTATTTAAGTAAAAGAGGTGCACATTTTGGTAAAGCTAAATTTTATACTATTGTTACACTTGAAGAGGATAAAATAGTTGATGTTGAAGGTGTAGAAAACCCTGGACATAATAGTGGTGCTTGTGGAAATGCAGTAGCAAATATTATGAATTTAAAAGTTGATGCACTTATTGTTGGTGGGATTGGTGGTTCTCCTGCTGAAGGTTTTGCTAAAGCGGGACTTGCCGTTTATGTAGATCAAAGTTCTGTTACAGTAAAAGATTCTATTGATATGTTTATTGGAAACCAATTGGAAAAATTGGGTTCACAAGGTACTTGTAGCGTACATTAGGGTTAATATGAATAATATAGGCAGAAGAAGAAAAGATAGAGTTATAGATGCTGATCACAGTAAAGTATGTTTTAAGCCTTGTGGTATAAAAAGTATTGATTTAGAACAAATAATTGTTTATGATGATGAGATGGAAGCTATAAGATTGGCTGATTTTGAGTCTTTATATCAACAAGAATCAGCAGATATGATGGGCATCTCTCGAACAACTTTTTCACGACTTGTTGAGTCTGCTAGAAAAAAAATAGCAGATGCCCTTTTAAATCAAAAAGCTATAAATATAAAGATAAGAGATGAACAATAAAAAGAATAACCAACAAAATCAACAACAATCTAAACCAACAATAAAAAAAGCTTTTATAAACTCTACAAAAAGTTTTATCTCAACGCTACCTATGATTATTGCAGTTACAGGATTGGTAGGATTGCTTCAAATTTATATTACCCCTATGATGTTATCAAATCTATTTGGATATAGTGATATATCAGATACTTTAGTAGGAACATTTATAGGAGCAATATCTTCTGGAAATGGAGCTATTAGTTATGTTATTGCTCAAGGATTGCAAGAGCAGGGTGTATCAATATATGCTTTAGGTGCTTTTGTATTAGCTTGGGTGACATTAGGATTTGTTCAACTTCCAGCAGAGGCAAGTGTATTTGGGGTTAGATTTACAATAATAAGAAATATTTTAGCATTGATTAGTACTATGTTAATCTCATATTTTACTGTTATTACAATTGGATTATTTATATGAAAGAATTTGAATTTAAAGGTATTAAATTTTTAATATCGATTATTATTATTTATTGTATTTTATTTATAGTTGATTTTGAACATAGTTTTATGGGGTTTGAAAAATTTCTTGTTATAATGTGGAAATTATTACCAATCTTTATATTTATAATTATTTTAACAACTATGATAAACTATTTTTTACAACCAAAAAAAGTTATGAGGTATTTTGGAGAAAATAGTGGTAAAAAAGGTATTTTTTATATGCTAGTTGGTGGATTATTAAGCCATGGACCAATGTATGCTTGGTATGGGATGCTAGAAGATATGAGAAAGCATGGCTTAAAAGATGGATTGATTGTGGTATTTTTATATGCTAGGGCTGTAAAATTACCATTATTACCTTTTATGATTGAGATATTTGGGCTATTGTTTACAATTGTGATAAATATTTATATACTTATATTTGCAATTTTACAAGGTAGTATAATGAATAAAATATTAAATAAAAAATAAAATAAAGGATAAAAAATGGAAGAAAAAGTATTAGCTTGTGACAATGAGATATGTAAAGAGAAAGATAACTGTGAAAGATATAGATTATATAAAGCAGGTGAAAAAGAGTATAAAACACACAATGGTAAAAAACATAAAGGTTGTGGACAATTTATACAAAACACTAAATAAATGAATATAAATTTAAAACAAATAGCTACAATAAGATCTCCTTTTTGTAGTTTAAAAAATATGCCAGTACAACCTAAGGGTGCAAAAGATACTTATGCAACAATAGAATTTAAAAAAGAGTTTCAAGATGGACTTAAAGATTTAGATGGATTTAGTCATGTATATTTAATATATTATTTTCATAAAATCCAAGAGCATAAACTTCAAGTGATACCATTTAATGACCTTACAAATACTCCTCGTGGTGTATTTTCTACAAGAACACCTATGCACCCAAATAGTATAGGACTTTCTGTTGTTAAACTTGAAAGTGTAAAAGATAATATTGTAACAATTAAGGGGATAGATATATTAGATGGTACACCACTTTTAGATATAAAACCTTATATTGAAAATTTTGATAAAATTGATGGTGATACAAAATCTGGATGGATGAAATCTAGTAAAGATGCTGTTGGTACAATGCGTTCAGATGATAGGTTTGTTG
>DAOVXU010000169.1 GCA_030635995.1 Arcobacter sp.
GAAAATATGAGGATATATGATGATTTAACAACTATATTACAACACTTAAATATAAAAGATGTAACTATCCCTTCTAAGCTAAACAGAAGTGCAACATCAACAGATACTTTTAATACTGGTATGGAGATGTTATCCAAGATAAAGCAATTACAGATAAAATCAGGTATTGATTTTGTTGATTTTGTTGATTTTAAAAAAAAGAAACAATCAGCAAGTGATGTTTTTACAATTACTCAGATGATAATTGCAGAATTACAAACTCTAAAAGCACATATAGGTTTGGATGATTATATTACACCCGGAGCCAATAAATATAATTCAAAAACACCAATAGAAGTTGATCAACTTATTAATTGGAATTTACGAAAATTATCACTTATTAATAGTTTAGAGGGGACAATATAATGAATTTAAATATATCTTTAAAAAATAAAATATTTTTTATTTTTGTTATGGTTATTATTATATCTATTAGTTTGGTTGGTTGGTATGGTTTTAGTACAAGTTCTAAAGCTTATTTAGAGTCTGCCTATGATTTAAGTAAGCAACGAACTATCTCAGTAAATCTTGAGATTGAGGGGATACTTGAGACAGTACCAAAAGATGTATTATACGCTACAGACCATCATGCCTTAAAAAGATTTATTATTTGGGATAAGATGAATGAACAAAGAAAAACAAAAGAGTGGAAACAGGTATTTACTAGTGCTTTAATAGATTTTATGGAAAAAAAACAAAATTATTTTAAAGCTAGAATTATAAATTTAAATGGAGATGAGATAATCTCTGCAAGATATAATAGAAAATCAAATAAAGTTTTCTTACAACCAAATAAATTATTACAGAATAAACAAGGGAGAGGTTATGTAGAGATTCCTAAAAAACTAGGAAAAGGTAAGTTTTATGTTTCTCAAATGAATTTAAATGTTGAAAATGGGAGAATAGAAGCTCCATATATTCCCGTAATACGATATTCAACACCTATGATAGATAATAATGAGGAACTTTCTGGAGTATTAGTAATAAGTGTTTATGCTGATGTTGTTTTAAATATATTAGATAATGTAACTAAAAAGCATAAAAAAGATGAAATATCATATTTCTTAGTAGATACTAATGGGGATTATCTGTATCATCAAGATAGATCTAAAAGATGGAATACTCAACTGCAACATGGGATAAATTTCAATAACGAACATTTTAATATAAAAGAGAAACTAAAAGGTAAAAAAAGTGGTGCTTTTACCCATAATGATAAAATTTATTCATTTCATAAAGTTCATTCACTTAATACTAGAGAAACAAAAAATTATTGGTATGTGATATCAGCTGTTAACAGTGATGTTGCTTTCAGGCAACTACAAGATTTTAAACTTATATTTAGTTTAATTTTATTGATAGTTTTTATTTGTAGTTTTTTTATTATTAGATTTTATATTGATAAAATAACTACCCCTTTAACAAAAGTGACAAAACAGTTGGCTGCTTTATCAAAAGGAGAGATAAAAAAAGAGATTATAGAATATAAAGCCAATGACGAAATAGGAGAGATTGTAAATTCAACTTCTATTTTAGTAGATGCTATTGAAACCACAATAAAACAAGCAAATGCAGTAGCCAATGGTGACTTTACAAAAGATATTCAACTCTTAAGTAAAGATGATAGATTAGGATTGGCTATTACGGATATGACAAAAAGATTGAAAGAGATTTCAGCTTTAGCAAAAAAATTATCTGTTGGAAATTATGATGTAAATATTATACCAAAAAGCAGTGATGACCAACTTGGAATTGCTTTACTAGACACTGTTAAATATTATGAGGATATTGCAGCTTTGGCAGAATCGATTGCAGCGGGAAAAATAGATATCAAATATAAAGCAAAAGATAAAGATGATAGAATTGGTCATGCAATTTTACAAATGATAAAATATCTAAAAACAATTTTAAATCAAGCAGATGCTATTACAAATGAAAACTTTAATCGTGCTATTGAATCTAAAGGGGTAAATGATCAATTAGGAAATGCACTTATAACTATGACAGATATGTTAAGGGTAAATTCTGTTAAAAATAAAAATGAGATTTGGTTTAGTGAAGGGTTAAGTGATTTTAGTGATAAATTAACTAGTATTGATGATACAATAGCTTTAGGAAAAAAAGCTATAACTTTAAATTGCCGTTATGTTGAAGCTAGTAGTGGTGTACTTTATATATTAGATCAAGAAAAAAATACTTTAAATCTTATATCCTCTTTTGCATTTACTTCTCGTGAAAATTTAGCAAATAAATTTAATCTTGGAGAGGGTGTAGTTGGTCAAGTTGCATTAGAAAAAGAACCAATTTTATTAAAAAATATCAAAGATAGTGAATTTGAAGTACAAAGTGGAACAACAATATCTAAACCTAAAGAGGTATTTACATATCCACTTATCCACGATGGGGAACTTTTTGGAGTTGCTGAAGTTATGAGTTTTAATAGTTTTTCTAAATTGGATAAAGATTATCTTTTAAAATCTGCAAATATATTTGCAACAGCCCTACATGCTACAGCTCAAAATGTACAGATAAAAACACTATTGGAAGAATCACAAACTGCTTTTGAAGAACTACAGTTAAAAAGTGAAGAGATGCAATCACAAAGTGAAGAGTTAAAAACATCAAATGAACAGATGGAGGAGCAACAGCAACAACTTCAACTACAAACAGCAAATTTACAAATAAAAAATGCAGAGATAGAAAATGCAAAAAAAGAGATTGATAAAAAAGCGATAGATTTAGAAGCTTCAAATCAATATAAAAGTGAATTTTTAGCAAATATGTCCCATGAACTTAGAACCCCACTAAATTCCGTAATACTCTTATCATCATTATTATCAAAAAATAATAAAAAGAATCTCACTGAACCTGATATACAAAAAGCAAATGTAATAAATGAATCAGGAAATGAATTGCTTAGACTTATTAATGATATTTTAGATTTAAGTAAAATTGAATCTGGTAAAATGGAGCTTATCATAGATAAGATAGAGAGTGTAAATTTAGTAAGACACTATATGGAAGTTTTTAGTCATACAGCCATCGATAAAGGGTTGGAATTTAAGGTTGTTGATAATATTAATGGTAGTTTTCATAATGACAAAGATAGATTAGGACAAATTATAAGAAATCTTATCTCAAATGCATTTAAATTTACACAAAATGGTACTATAACTTTATCTTTTGATACTTCAGACAATAAAGATTTACCTATAAAAGTTTCTGTTATAGATACAGGTATAGGTATAGCGAATGAGAAACAAGAACTTATATTTAAAGCTTTTACCCAAGCAGATGGTAGTACAAGTAGACAATTTGGAGGTACAGGTCTTGGGCTATCTATCTCTAAAGAGTTAGCACATCTAATGGAGGGTCAAATAACAATTGAATCAATTGAGGGTCAAGGTTCCACTTTTACTATCCATCTTCCAGATTTTAGTGATCGATTTAGTAGTTCAAAACCTATAACTAAAAAAGAGAAAGAGATAATAAGAAGTAGTACTGATATTATCAATAAAAAAGAAAATCCTTCTATAAAAAAAGAACAAATTTTAATAATTGAAGATGATAAAAACTTTGCCAATATATTAAAAGAGACAGTAGAAGAGCATAGCTCAAAAGCATTTATTGCCTATAGTGGTAAAGATGGTTTAGATATGGCAAATAAATATAATATTGATGGAGCTATTATAGATATTGGTCTTCCTGATATGAGTGGCATAGAGGTGATAAAAAAGCTTAAAAATAATCCACTAACCAAAAATATTCATATTCAAGTAATGTCTGGTAAAGATAAAGATTTACAAAATTTTAAAGATATAAGAATAGATGGTTATCTGCAAAAACCAGTATCAAGTGAACAGATAAATAATGCTATATCAAATATAGAGAGCTTAAGTAATAAAAATTTAAAATCTATCTTAATAGTTGAAGATGATGCAATTCA
>DAOVXU010000027.1 GCA_030635995.1 Arcobacter sp.
GATAAATTTTAAGAATTAATTTTTTTGAGGTACTTAATTTTTACAAATTAGCTAATAGTTTTAAAGGAAAAAATATGTTTATAGATAGTGTCAAATTTACTGTTATCTCGGGAAAAGGTGGACCAGGTTGTTCATCTTTTAGAACTGAGAAGTTTGTAGTAAAAGGTGGACCTGATGGTGGAGATGGTGGAAAAGGTGGAAATGTATATCTAATTGTTGATAATAATACAGATACTTTATCTTGGTATAAAGGGAGAAGAACATTAAAAGCTGAAAATGGAAAACCTGGAATGGGAAGTAGAATGTCAGGAAAATCTGCACCAGATTTAGTTCTTCGTGTACCACCAGGGACACAGGTGATTGATGAAGAAACACAAGAGGTATTATGGGATCTAGTAGAAGAGGGTACTAAGGTAGTTTTAAGTGAAGGTGGAAAAGGTGGTATGGGTAATTATCATTTTAAAAATTCAAGAAATCAAGCACCAACATATTTTCAACCAGGACTTCCTGGTATCACTAAGAATATAAGATTAGAATTAAAACTTATTGCTGATGTTGGACTTGTTGGATTTCCAAATGTTGGTAAATCTACACTTATTTCTGTATGTTCAAATGCAGCACCACAAATTGCGAATTATGAGTTTACAACTTTAACGCCAAAATTAGGTGTAGTTGAAGTTGGAGAATATACATCATTTGTTATGGCAGATATTCCTGGAATTATTGAAGGTGCAAGTGATGGAAGAGGTTTAGGAATTGAGTTTTTAAAACATATTGAAAGAACTGAAACATTACTATATATGATTGATATGGCAAATTATAGAGAGATGCTTATGCAATATGAAACATTAAAAGAGGAAGTTAAAAAGTTTTCACCTCAATTAGGTAAACAAAAATTTGCAATAGCACTTACTAAAATTGATGCAATAGATCCAGATGAGATAAATACAAAAACAGAAGAGTTTATAAAAGCAATTGGTTTAGAAACTGTAAATGAAAATACATTTGGATTTGAAAAAGATAAAGTTTACCATCTTCAAGATGTAGTATATAAGAAATTTGATCAAACTCAACCATTTTTTGTATTACCAATGTCATCGGTAACTAAACAAAATACAAAAAGTGTAAGATATGCACTATATGATTTAATAAATATAGATAAATAAAATGCAAACTATTGTTATAAAAGTTGGTAGTGCAGTATTGACACAAGATGGCGAATTAGCTCTTGATAGATTGAGAAATCTTGTAGAATTTATTGTAAAATTAAAAAGTAAATATAATGTTATATTAGTAAGTTCTGGAGCAGTTGCTGCTGGGTATACTTTATTACAATTGGATAAAAGTATAATTGCAAATAAACAAGCTTTAGCTTCAATAGGGCAACCACTTTTATTGGATACTTATAGGAGAAAATTTAATCAACATAATATAATTTGTTCACAAGTTCTTTTGGAAGCTTCTATTTTTAAAGATGAAGAGAGATTAAATCATGCTAAAGATACTGTAAATACACTTTTAAAAAACAATGTAGTACCAATCATAAATGAAAATGATGTAACAGCAATTGATGAGTTAGTATTTGGGGATAATGATCAATTATCAGCTCATATATCACACTATTTTGATTCATCTTTACTTGTTATTCTAACAGATATTGATGGATATTATGATGATAATCCACATATAAATAAAAATGCAAAATTACAAAAAACTATATCTAAAATTTCCAAAGATGAATTAGAAGCAGAGCACTCATCAAATACTCAATTTGCAACAGGTGGTATAGTTACAAAATTAAAAGCAGCAGATTTTTTAATGAAACAAGGAAGAGAGATGTTTCTTACAAGTGGATTTGATTTAACATATATCTCTAGTTATCTTCTTGATGATAAATATTTAAGAGGTACGATTTTTAAGGCCAGTGATGTATAAAAAAATAATATTTATGGGGACACCTGCTTATGCTACAGTTATATTTGAAAGATTATTAGAAGAAAATTATAATATACAAGCACTTTTTACGCAGCCAGATAAAAAAGTTGGTAGAAAACAAATATTAACTCCACCTCATATAAAACAATTTGCTATAGGTAATGGTCTTTCTTTGCCAATTTATCAACCAAATTCTTTAAAAGATATGGCTACAATTAATAATATTAAGAATTTAAAACCTGACTTTATAATCGTTGCTGCTTATGGTCAAATATTACCACAAGCTATTTTAGATATTGCCCCTTGTATTAATCTTCATGCTTCATTGCTCCCTTTATATAGAGGAGCTAGTCCTATTCAACAGTGTTTATTAAATCAAGATGAATTTACTGGTGTCACTGCTATGTTTATGGAAGCTGGACTTGATAGTGGAGATGTTTTAGGGTTGCAGTATTTAAAAATAACTAAAGATATGGATGTAGAATATTTATTTGATAAATTAGCTTATATAGCTAGTGATATTATTATAGATGTATTAAATAATTTTAAAAATATTAAACCAAAAATTCAAAATTTAACTAAAGTAAGCCATTGTGGTAAAATAAAAAAAGAGGATGGTTTGGTTGATTTTAATAATGCTGTAGAATTATCATCTAAATATAAAGCATTTAAATTTTGGCCAGGTGTTTTTTTAGAAAGTGGTTTAAAGTTAAAAGAGCTTGGTTTAAATGAAAACTCTTCTATAAATAAAATTGGTGAAATATTAGAGATCCAAAATGATTATATTATAGTTGGTTGTCAAAAAGGTAGTATATTGTTAAAAACTTTACAGCAACCATCTAAAAGAGCTATGGATGTAGGTTCTTATATTCGTGGGAAAAGATTAGAAATTGGAAATATTATATCTTAATAATATAGATTCAACACATAGGTATATTCAAGAATATATTAAACTTAATGGATATAAAAATCCATTAGCTATTTTTACATCACATCAAACATCTGGAATAGGTAGTCGTGATAATGAATGGATAGGAAAGAAAGAAAATTTTTATCTTTCATTTGTAATTTACAAAGATAGTTTACCTTTAGATTTAGAGTTACAATCAGCATCAATATATTTTAGTTTTATATTAAAAGATATTTTATCTAAAATGAATTCACAAGTTTGGTTAAAATGGCCAAATGATTTTTATATAGATAATAAAAAGATAGGTGGAACAATTACCTCTTTGAAAGGTGATTTAATTTATTGTGGTATTGGTATTAATTTAATAGAAATTGATTCTTTGTTTGGGTCATTGGATATAAATATAGATATAGAAGAATTATTAAAATTATATTTTTCTGCATTGGAGAATTATCCTAAATGGAAGCATATCTTTAGTAAATATTTGGTAGAATTCAATCGTAGTAAAAAGTATTTAACTACAATAGATGATGTAAAAACTTCATTAGAGGGTGCTATTCTAAATAAAGATGGTTCACTCCTAATTAATAAGAAAAAGGTATTTAGTTTAAGATGATAGAGATAATCGCAATTGCAAATCAAAAAGGTGGAGTTGGAAAAACTACAACAGCAGTAAATTTAAGTGCTGCACTAGCCTTAGAAGGTAAAAAAGTATTGTTAATAGATGCAGATCCTCAATCTAATGCTACAACATCACTGGGTTTTCATAGGGATACATATGAATATAATATCTATCATGTTATGTTAGGTACGAAAACTCTTAGTGATATTGTTTTAGATACACAAATAGAGAATTTAAAATTAGCTCCATCTAATATAGGACTTGTAGGAATTGAGAAGGAGTTCTATAAAAACAATAAAGATAGAGAATTGGTATTAAAAAGAAGTATTGATATTATAAAAGATGAGTATGATTATATATTGATTGATTCTCCACCTGCATTAGGACCTATAACTATTAATACGTTGAGTGCTGCAAATTCTGTTCTTATACCAATTCAATGTGAATTTTTTGCATTGGAAGGTTTAGCTCAGTTATTAAATACAATTAAATTAGTAAAACAAACAATAAATAGACAACTTGAGATAAAAGGTTTTCTTCCAACAATGTATAGTGGACAAAATAATTTAGCAAAACAAGTTTTTGCAGATTTAGCTAAACATTTTGAGTCTAAATTATTTAAATTGTCTACTGGTTCTTATGTAGTAATTCCTAGAAATGTAAAATTAGCAGAAAGTCCAAGTTTTGGAAAACCTATAATGTTATATGATCCATCAGCAAGTGGTACAAAAGCATACTTAAATTTAGCAAAATCTATTTTAAATTAGTAAGGAGATATTATGGCATTAGGTAGAGGTCTTAGTGAATTATTAGGTGAAGTTGAAACTGCATATGAAAATAATATTGAAGATAATAATAATGTTATTGAGATAGATATATTTAAAATAAATCCTAATCCATATCAACCTAGAAAGATATTTGATGAAGAAAAAATTCAAGAGTTAAGTGATTCTATTTTAAGTCATGGTTTATTACAACCAATAATAGTAACAAAAGATTATGATAAATATATAGTTGTTGCAGGTGAACGAAGACTTAGAGCTTCAAAATTAGCTAAATTGAAAACTATAAAAGTTATTGTTATAAATATAGAAGATAAAAAATTAAGAGAATATGCTTTAATTGAAAATATTCAAAGAGCTGATTTAAATATTTTAGAGATAGCTTATTCTTATAGTAGTTTGATAAATGAACATAATATTACTCATGAAGAATTAGCTCTAATGGTACATAAAAGTAGAAGTTCTATTACAAATATTCTTAGATTATTGACATTAAGTGTATATACTCAACAAATGTTATCTGCAAATAAAATATCACAAGGTCATGCAAAATTAATTATTGGTTTAGATGAAGAAGAGCAGAAAAAAATTGTTGACTCTATTATTGGTCAAAAATTAAGTATACGAGAAACTGATAAATTGATAAAAGAGCTGAAAAATACTACTGAAATAACTTCAAAAAATATTTCTAAAAATAAAATAAAATATGATTTTACAAATTTAACTAATATTATTGATAATTTAGAAGATAATAAGTTAAAAATTAAAATTACTAAAAATAGTTTAAATTTTATAATAAATTCACAAGAAGATATTGAGAATTTATTAAAATATTTTGACAAAAATCATTTAAAATAATCTTAATTAATCTTTAGTATAAGTTTTTTTAGCTATAATGGATGCAGGTTTGTTCAATTTAATTTATTTGTTAAATTGAATTTCTAAACTGTAAAAATTTGTATGGAGAATTAAATGTTAGACATAAGTCCAATATTGCTAATTAGCTCAGCGCTAGTATTTTTAGTCGTTTTAATGCGTCTAAATAGTTGCCTTTACAAACCATTATTTAAGCATATGGATGACAGAACTGAATCGATTTCAAAAGATTTAGAAGCTGCTAAAAATAATGCTACAGATGTAGATGGTATGTATAAAGAAGCATCAGATATTATAGCTACTGCTAAAAGAGAAGCTTCTTCAATTCGTGAAAGTGCTTATAATGAAGCAAAAAATTTAAGTGATTCTAAAATCTCTCAATTTAAAACTGAATTAGAAAATAAATATTCTAGTTTTGTTACTGATTTAGATGTAGAAACAAAATCTCTTAAATTATCGTTAGTTGAACAAATGCCTCAGTATAAAGAGTCATTATCAGCTAAACTTAGCTCAATATAGGTGGTGAATATGAAGAAAATGTTATTTTTAGGTTTTGCATTAACTCCGTTAGCGTTATTCGCTAGTGGTGATGTACAAACTGATATTTTACCAAGAACGGTAAACTTTTTAATTTTTGGTGCTATTATATATTATTTATTAGCAGACAACTTAAAAGAATTTTTTACTGGCAGAACAAAGTCTATTCAATCTGAATTAGATGAAGTGCAAATCACTTTAGATGAATCAGAAAAGAAAGTTCAGGATGCTAAAGCAGAGCTTGAAAAAGCTAAGCAAATAGCACAAGAGTTAGTTACTGATGCACAAAGTGATATAGAAACTATAAAGAATAAAATTAGTTCAACTTGTGACCAAGATGTTGTATATTTAGAAAAAAGTTTTAATGAAAAAATAGAACTAGAAGCTAAAAAAGCAAATAAAGAAGTAGTTAATGAAGTATTAGAAGAATTGTTTAATGATAAGAGTATTATCATGACACAAGAAAATCTATCTAAAGTTATACTGAAAAAGGTTGCATAATGAGTAGTTTAGTAGCAAAAAGGTATGTAAAAGCGTTAGTAGATGGTAGAGAAATTTCTGTTGTATCTGAAATAGGAGAACAACTTAAATTAGTTGCTACTGCTTATAATGATGATAAGTTTTTATCAATTGTATCTTCAATTGAGATTGAATCTAAACAAAAAGTGGATTTAATATTATCATTTCTTGAAAATTGTAATGATATAGTTAAAAATTTAATTATATTGTTAGGTGATAATAGAAGACTAAATATTATTCCTCATATTTCTGATGAGTTAAGTAAACAAATTTCTGTTTTAAAAAATAGTTATGTTGGTATTGTTTATTCAAATGAAGAATTGTCATCGCAATATATTAATGATATGGAAAATAGTTTTTCTAAAAAATTCAATGTAGAATTAACTTTAGAAAATAAAGTTTGTACTTATGATGGTATAAAAGTAGATATTGATGGTTTGGGTGTAGAGATTGGTTTTTCACAAGAAAGATTAAAAGCACAAATGATGGATTATATTTTAAAAGCAGTTTAGATTTAGACAAGGAATATTGTCTTAAGTTAAAAAATAAAAAGGAGAAAATGAATGAGTACAAAGATTCAAGCGGATGAGATCAGTTCGATAATCAAAGAAAGAATTGATAATTTTGAATTAAATGTAGATATCAATGAAACAGGAAAGATTATATCTTTTGCTGATGGTATTGCAAAAGTTTATGGACTAAATAATGTTATGGCTGGTGAGATAGTTGAGTTTGAAAATGGAGCTAGAGGTTTAGCACAAAACTTAGAAGAATCAGCAGTTGGTATTGTTATATTAGGAACTAGTGAAGGTCTAAGAGAAGGTACAAGTTGTAAAAGACTTGGTGAACTTTTAGAAGTACCTGTAGGTCCTGAAACATTAGGAAGAGTTGTAAATGCACTTGGTGAGCCAGTTGATGGTAAAGGTACAGTTGCAACTACAGAAAAGAGATTATTAGAAGATAAAGCACCTGGTATTATGGCTAGAAAATCAGTTCATGAACCACTTCAAACTGGTATTAAAGCAATTGATGCATTGGTTCCAATTGGTAGAGGTCAAAGAGAACTTATTATTGGTGATAGACAAACTGGTAAAACTACAGTTGCAATTGATGCTATTATTAATCAAAAAGGTCAAGATGTAAAATGTATATATGTTGCTATTGGTCAAAAAGCTTCAACTATTGCTAATATTGTTGGTGCTTTAGAAGCTGCTAATGCGATGGAATATACAACTATTGTAACTGCAAATGCATCTGAATCTTCTGCGTTACAATTTTTAGCACCTTATGCTGGTGTAACAATGGGTGAGTATTATAGAGATAATGGTCAGCATTTTAATCGTTTATGATGATCTATCTAAGCATGCTGTTGCATATAGAGAGATGTCACTTCTTTTACGAAGACCTCCAGGTCGAGAAGCATATCCAGGAGATGTATTTTATCTTCACTCAAGATTACTTGAGAGAGCTGCTAAAGTTAACGATGAGTTGGGTGGTGGAAGTTTAACTGCTTTACCAATTATTGAAACACAAGCTGGTGATGTTGCGGCATATATTCCTACAAATGTAATTTCTATTACAGATGGGCAAATATTCTTAGAAACTGATCTATTTAATTCAGGAATTAGACCTGCTATTAATGTTGGTTTATCAGTATCAAGAGTTGGTGGAGCTGCACAAATTAAAGCTACTAAGCAAGTTGCTGGGACATTAAAACTTGACCTTGCACAGTTTAGAGAGCTTGAAGCATTTGCACAATTTGCTTCAGATCTTGATGCATCTACAAGAGCACAGTTAGAAAGAGGTCAACGAATGGTTGAACTTTTAAAACAAGGTGTAAATCAGCCATTACTTATTGAAAAACAAGTTACAGTTTTATATGCTGGTGTAAATGGATTTATTGATGAATTTGAACCAGCTGATGTTGTAAGATATGAAAAAGAATTTCACCCATTTATTGAACAAAAATATCCAAGTTTATTGATAGATATTGCTTCTAAGAAAAAAATAGATGATGATATAAAAGAAGTTCTTGAAACTGCAATAAATGAGTTTAATACTATATTTAAAGCGAAATAGGGATTAAATTATGGCTAACTTAAAAGATATATCAAGACAGATTAAAAGTGTTAAAAACACACAGAAGACAACAAAAGCGATGAAGCTTGTTTCTTCTGCAAAGTTAAGAAGAACACAACAATTGTCAGAACAAGCTAAAAGTTATGCCTTAAAAATTAATGATATATTATCTGATATTGCTCATAGAGTTAGTAAAGTACAAGATAATGAAAATGCAAGTCGAGCTTTTATTCCAAATGAAACTCCAAAAACAATTGATATTGTTTTTGTAACAGCTGATAAAGGTCTTTGTGGTGGTTTTAATATGACTACTATAAAAACTGTAAGAGATCTTATTGAAGATTATGCCAATAAAGGTGTAACAGTAAGATTAAGAGCTGCGGGAAGAAAAGGTATTGATTATTTTAATTTTCAAGGTGTAGATCTATTAGATAGTATAGTTGGTTTAACTTCAGCTCCAACATATGATAAAGCGACTGATTTTATTGGTAGTGCTTTTGAAGATTTTAATAATGGTACAACAGATAAAGTTGTATTGGTATATAATGGATTTCTTAATATGCTTACGCAGGAATTAAGAATAAGAGATTTATTGCCAATCGAGTTAAACAATGTACCTGTTGAAGAAGAATCATCAGTGCTAGAAGTAGAACCAGATGATGATGAAGAGTTATTAAATGAATTAACTTCTAAGTATGTTGATTTTAATATGTATTATTCTTTGATAGATTCACTTGCTGCTGAGCATAGTGCTAGAATGCAAGCGATGGATAATGCTACTAAGAATGCAAGTGAGAAAGTTAACGACTTAACAGTTCAATTTAATAAAGCTAGACAAGCTGCGATTACAACAGAATTAATTGAGATTATTTCTGGTGTTGAATCGATGAAATAATAGAAAAAGAAAGGAATAGGATATATGGAAGGTAAAATAATTCAGATTATGGGTCCTGTAGTTGATGTTGAATTCGACGGCTACTTACCTGCAATTAATGATGCGATTGAAGTACCTGGTACTAAAGAGAGATTAGTATTAGAAGTAGCAGCTCATATTGGAGATAGTAGAGTTAGAACTATTGCTATGGATATGACTGAGGGATTAAAAAGAGGTACAAAAGTAGTTGCTACTGGTGCACCTATTATGGTTCCAGTTGGTGAAAATGTTTTAGGAAGAATTTTTAATGTGATTGGTGAGCCTGTTGATGATGGTGCTCCTGTAGCAGAAGGTACTCCTACTATGTCAATTCATAGAGAAGCACCTGCTTTTGATGAACAATCAACTTCAACAGAGATGTTTGAAACAGGTATTAAAGTAGTTGATTTACTTGCTCCTTATGCAAAAGGTGGAAAAGTTGGACTATTTGGTGGTGCTGGTGTTGGTAAAACAGTTATTATTATGGAACTTATTCACAATGTTGCATTTAAACATGATGGTTACTCTGTATTTGCTGGTGTTGGTGAGAGAACAAGAGAAGGAAATGATCTTTATTTTGAAATGAAAGATTCTAATGTACTTGATAAAGTTGCATTATGTTATGGTCAAATGAGTGAGCCACCAGGTGCAAGAAATAGAATCGCACTTACTGGTCTTACAATGGCTGAGTACTTTAGAGATGAGAAAGGTCTTGATGTTCTTATGTTTGTTGATAATATTTTTAGATTTGCACAATCAGGTTCTGAAATGTCAGCTCTTTTAGGAAGAATTCCTTCAGCTGTTGGTTATCAACCTACACTTGCGAGTGAGATGGGTAAACTTCAGGAAAGAATTACAACAACTAAAAAAGGTTCTATCACTTCAGTTCAGGCTGTTTATGTACCTGCAGATGACTTAACAGATCCAGCTCCTGCTTCTGTTTTTGCTCACCTTGATGCAACAACAGTACTTAATAGAAAGATTGCAGAAAAAGGTATTTATCCTGCTGTTGATCCACTTGATTCAACTTCAAGAATTTTAAGTGCAGATATACTTGGTGATGAGCATTATGACACAGCTAGAGGTGTTCAATCTTTACTTCAAAAATATAAAGATTTACAAGATATTATTGCTATTCTTGGTATGGATGAGTTAAGTGAATCTGATAAACTTGTAGTTGAAAGAGCAAGAAAAGTTGAAAAATTCTTATCTCAACCATTTTTTGTTGCAGAAATCTTTACAGGATCTCCTGGTAAATATGTAGAGCTTTCAGATACAATTGCAGGGTTTAAAGGTATTTTAGAAGGTAGTTATGATAATCTTCCAGAAAATGCTTTTTACATGGTTGGTAGTATTGACGAAGCAATTGCAAAAGCAGAAAGTATGAAATCTTAAAGGATAAAATATGGATAATACAATTAAATTATCAATTGTAACTCCTTCTGGAGAAATATATTCAGATAGTATAAAATCTGTGGTACTTCCTGGTAAAGATGGTGAATTTGGTGTAATAGCCAATCACTCATCTTTAGTTTCTTCATTAACAGTTGGGGTAATAGAAATTACAAAAATAGATGCTACAGTTGAGGCAATTGCAATTAACTGGGGGCATGTTAAAGTTAATGAAACAAATGTAGATGTTTTAGTTGATGGTGCTATCGCTTTAAGTGGTAGTGATTCATCAGTTATTGCACAAAATATAGAAGAAGCTAAAAAGTTAGTTAGTTCAGTAGAGGATGCAGCTGTTTCTATGGCAGTTGTAGAGTCTAAAATTTCTTCATTTGCATAATTAAATAGATGATTGATACAGCATTAACTTATTTTCAAACTAATGGTATGATAACAATAGGTGTATTGTTATTTTTATCTATCTATTTAGTTTTAACTGTTTGGATCTTTGTTTATAAATGGTTGGAATTAAATGCTAGTATCAATCAAGAAATTAATTCTTTAGATTCTCTTGTTCATGGAGAATCTAAAATTAATCCGTTGTCTAGTATTGGACAATACATAGGAAATTCACCTGTTAGTAAAGAGCTCTTAGAAGTATGTGAGATCTCTTTAATAAGAGAGGCAAGTTCCGGTTTATCTTGGCAATCTATTATATCATCAACTGCTCCATTTATTGGTTTATTTGGTACAGTTGTTGGTATTTTGGAATCATTTGCTACATTTGCGACATCAAGTAAAGTTAGTTTTGCAGTAATTGCTCCTGTTATTTCTGAAGCACTTGTTGCTACTGCTGCTGGAATATTTGTGGCTATTTTTGCTTATACTTTTCATCAAATACTTATTAGAAAAATCTATATTTTAAATACATATATTAAATCACAAATTAACGTTATATTAACAAGGAGATAATATTGTATGATTACAATCAAAAGCCTGATCTAAATATAACGCCTTTGGTTGATGTGATGTTAGTATTATTAGCAATTTTGATGGTTACAGCTCCTGTTTTAGAATATGAAGAACAAATAAATCTACCTAAAGGTAGCCATAGTAAAAAAGTTCAAATCACAAAAAAAGTAAATATACTTTTGTTGGCAAATAAAAATATAATGATAAATAAAAAAAAGTATGAATTTAATACCTTTGCAGATAATTTTATACTTTATTCTAAAAGCATGGATAGAAATACGCCGATACATATACGAGCAGATAAAAATTTAAAATATGATAATGTTATCTATATATTAAAAACAGTTAAAGAGGCTGGATTTTATAAAGTGGCATTAATTACCGATGGATAAAAGATATAATTTATTAATATCTGCTTTTATTGCTATTGGAGTATATATATTAATAATATTATTATTTATAATTTATTTAGAATCTTCGAAAGTTAAGAAATTTGAATTAATTTCAAAAGATACTATTTTAGAACTAGAATTGATAATTGAAAAAACAGAAGATAAACAAAATGTTGTAACTAAAATTAATAATAAACAATCTAAAACAAAAAAAATAATAAAAAGAAGTACAGCCGTAAGTGCTAAAAAAAAGACAGATTTGAAATCTTTATTTGCAAGAGTATCTACTAAATCAACAAATTTAAAAAGTGCTAAAGTTTTAAATATTAGAAGTAATCAAGTAAATAGTAGATTTAAATCTAAATATCAAAA
>DAOVXU010000225.1 GCA_030635995.1 Arcobacter sp.
CTAAATTTAATGGTGGAAATTT
Source organism: Arcobacter sp. (assembly GCA_030635995.1). Lineage (GTDB taxonomy): Bacteria > Campylobacterota > Campylobacteria > Campylobacterales > Arcobacteraceae > CAIJNA01. Next base: position 23 of record DAOVXU010000225.1, read on the forward strand.
CTTTATTATTTTTCCAGTAGATACTTCACTTAAAACAATCTCTCCACTTTCACTTGAAGTTACCATTGTTTTTTTATCAACACTTAATTCTAAATCCTCAAAAGAACTTTGTTCAACTTGCTTTTTATAAGAGTTATAATCATCCCCAATATTATATAAAATCATCTCATAAGATAATGACCCGTATATAAACTTATCCTCAGCTACAAAACGAGCCTCTTTTACAGATATTCTATCTTCTACTTTTACTATTTGTTTTAGTATCACCCCATCATATAACCAAACTTCTCTATATGGAGTATTTGTACTACTAACAATTAAAGTTTTTCCATTTAGTCTATCTACACTTAAAATCTTCACATTTTGCCATTCCAATTTTGTAGTAAAAATCGGATCTAAAAATATCTCATCAACTTTCTTTTTAGTTAGTAAATCAAAAACTTCAACAGAGCCTTCATCATTAGCCACATAAAGTTGTTGTCCATCTATTACAAAGTCATGTACTAGACCTTTAGATTCAATAAAAAAAGATGGTTTTATCTCTTTTGCACTAATCATATTGGCTGTAAAAAACATTAGTAGATATATAATTAAAAGTAATTTATTCATAAATAGTATTTTAACATAAAATTCTTCATAATAATTATATTTCTATTTTATAGATGAAGTGTGGTAGAATTTCATCTATGAAGATAATAAAAAATATACAAGAGTTAAAAACTCATTTAAAAACACTTAATAATACAATTGGTTTTGTCCCTACGATGGGAGCATTGCATGAAGGTCATATCTCTCTTATAAATCAGGCACGAACTGAAAATGAGATAGTTGTAGTTTCTATTTTTGTAAATCCTACCCAATTTTTAGCTGGGGAAGATTTTGAAAAGTATCCATCAAAAGATTTAGCAGATAGTAAGATTTGTGAACTTTGCGGTGTTGATATTTTATTTATGCCAAATATCAATATTATGTATGGTGAAGATGAAATAACTATAAAAGCACCAAATACTAAAAGTTATATCCTTGAGGGGTTAATGCGACCCTCCCATTTTGATGGTGTACTTCAAATAGTACTTAAACTATTTAATATAGTACAACCTACAAATGCCTACTTTGGGAAAAAAGATGCGCAACAATTATCACTTATACAACAAATGGTTAGCAACTTATTTTTACCCATAAATATTATCCAATGTGAAATTATAAGGGATGAGGATGGTTTAGCTTTAAGTAGTAGAAATACTTATTTAAGCAAAGATGAAAAAGAAAAAGCATTAAATATTGTAAAAAGTTTAAGGGTTGCTACCCAACTTATTATGAAGGGTAACCTAAATATTGAAAATATAAAAGATGAGATGAAACAAATCTTACAAAATATAGAGATAGAATATATAGAGATTGTATCTCGAAGTTTTACTAAAATAGAGCAAGTTGAGATAAAGAACTCTATTATTTTAGTTGCGGTTAAAGTGGGAAACACACGACTAATCGATAATATTTGGATATAAAAAGAATTTAATATGAATAATACAATAGAATTTATAAAAGCAAAAGAGTTAGAAAAACTTGATATTTTTATCCAATTAAAATGTTCTTTAGATGAGATAAAGATATTACAACACCTTACAAAACAATATATTAACGGTATTACAAATATTGTTGCCGTTGATATATTAGCTGAATTTTATGATCTAAAAACTTTTGAACATCTAAATAAAGTTTATCTTATCAAAAATCTTTTAGAGCTTGGGTGGATTGTTCAACAAAGTATGATACCTATAAAACTAAGTGAACTATCACAACTTGAAATCATAAATACAACTATCTCTTTAAGCCCATCTTTTTTAAAGCTTTTAGAGGTTGGCTCATTAGATTTAATTTTACCAGAAATTACACCATATGGTGACCACTTAGAATATCTACAAGATCAATTTTTTAAAATAGATTTAGCTCAAAAATTAAATGTATTAAAACACAATTTTGATGACAACACTCCAAATATCAGTAGACTAAAATCAAAATTAACTTTACTAGAAAATAGAATTATTGAAAGAATTGAGGTAACAAAAGATGATATTATGCTTGAAAACTTTTTCAAACAATACAATCTTGATAGTAAAGAACAGATGATATTTGTAGCACTTCTAAAAGAGGAGTATAGTGGAGGTGATGAGTCAATAAGAGATATGAACTCTTTAATTGCCCTTATTTCTGCAGATGATTATGAAAAGATAAAACATAGAAGTTTACTTGAAGAAAGTGGAAGTCTTATCTCTAATAGTATTGTTGATTATGATGAGATGCTTACCCCTTTTGGTGGTATAAATAGAAACTTTTATATCCCAGAACAAATTTTATATAAAATATCTCATCCAACAAAAAAAGTAAAACGACAACAAAGAATAAAACTAAATATGATTATCCAAGAGCAAGAGATATTTGAACTAATCGAACCAAAAAAAGATTTAGATAAGATTGTTTTAAATCCAAAAACAAAAGAAACTATAGATTTACTTTTAAAGCAAGTAGATAAA
>DAOVXU010000266.1 GCA_030635995.1 Arcobacter sp.
AAAAGAGGGATTAAATATAATCTCTTGCCCAACTTGTGGAAGAATAGAAGCTGATTTAGTAAGTGCCGTTAAAGAGGTGGAAGAGGCTACAAAACATATAAAAACACCTTTAAATGTTTCAGTTATGGGATGTGTGGTTAATGCCCTAGGTGAAGCAAAAAGTGCTGATGTTGCTATTGCATATGGAAAAGGTAGTGGACTTATTATTAAAAAAGGTGAAATAATAGCAAAACTTGAAACAAAAGATTTGCTTGGTAGATTTCTAGAAGAGGTAGAATTAGAAGCTAAAATACAAGCTATATAATTATCTAAAATTAAAAAAAGGATAGAGTGTAAATTCTATCCTTTTTTATATCAAATTAAGTTATATCTATTTTAATTTATAAGCAAATGTATATAGTACTGGAAGATAAATTAAATTTAAAATTGTTCCCCAAGCTAGTCCAAATCCTAGTGCAATTGCAATTGGTTGGAATATTGCTGCTTGTCCTGCTGGAAAGAATATAAGTGAACTCATACCAATTAATGTTGTAATTGTTGTTATTATAATAGGTCTAAATCTTTTTGCTGATCTATGAAATACCTCTTCAATATTCGTAGCTTTTTTAAGATATGTCATCATAATAATACCGTCATTTATAACAACTCCAGCAAGTCCAAGTCCACCTATCATAGATGGCATAGATAGATTTAGTCCAAGTAATTTATGTCCTAATAGTACACCTAAAAATGAGAAAGGGATAACACTCATAAGTATAAATGTTTCTCTAAATGAATTAAATAAATACAACATAGCCAACATAATAAGTGTAATAGCTAAAGCAGATGCAAACATCATATCTCTCATAAGATCTTTTTTCTTTTGAGCTTCACCTTTAAATATAAGTTTAATTCCATCTTTTTTTAATTGTGCAAGTAGTGGTTGTATCTTATCTACAACTTCACTAGATGTAATTATTTTAGGATTTACATTTGCATAAATATAGAAATTCTTTTCACCATTATCTTTTACTAATTGTTCAAATGATTGAGTTATATGAAATTCACATACTTCTTTTAATCTTACTGTTCTACCATCTTTTAAAGGGATTTGAGTATTCTTAAAGTTTATTAAATTATCTTTTGTTAAGCTTTGTATTTTTATATCTAACATATCTTTTACATCAAATGAAACAGTTCTTTTTTTAGATAGATAAAGATTTGATAAATATGAACCAATACTTTGTTCACTTAGTCCTAATTGTTCACCATAATTATTAACTTTTAATTTTATCTCATCTATCCCATGTTTTACAGAATCTTGTACAGATGTTACACCCTCTATTTTTTCAATAGCAGTTGTAAGTTTAGCCATAGATTCAATTATAAGTTTATTATTATTTGATACAAGACCAATTTTTACATCAGCTTTTACTGGACCAACTTTTTTCTCTAAAACTGAAATTTCAGTTAATCTATATACTTTCTTATAATCTTTAGTAATTAAAAATTGTTTTAATTCTTTTGAAATTTCTTGAGATTTTAAAGTTCTTGTTCTTGCTTCATTATCATAATAAAAACTTAAATATGGTGTGATATATTTATCCAAAAAGATATC
>DAOVXU010000057.1 GCA_030635995.1 Arcobacter sp.
ATAATCTTTTTATCAGGATTAGTTAATAAAATAGCATCTTGTGAATTATTTAAAATATTAATTATCACTTGTGAAAATTCTCTATCATAACCATTACATTCGATATCATCATCTTGAAAAGTTTTATAAACTTCGATACCCTTAGCCTTTAAAATTGGATTTATAATAAATTCTATTTTTTGAATATTTTTAGCTATTTTAAAAATAATCTTTTCTTTATCTTCTTGTAAAAAATTTCTAAAATCATCAATAGTATCTGATAAATATCTTGCCCTACTAATAATATTATCTAACGATTCATATAAAATCTCATCAGTTATCATATCCATCTCATGTTGAAATTTTATCCCTGTAGCTTCTGTTGTTATTGCATTTAAAGGTTGCTTAAATTGATGAATTATATTTTCAAACATCTCACCTAAAAGTGTCAATTTCTCTTTTTGTGAATCTATTTTTATATCTTTTTCCAAAATACTCTCCTTTAATCTATTTGTTCTATTTGTTTAACAACATTCTGAATTATCCAATCTGGTGTTGATGCACCAGCTGTTATTCCACAATTTATTTTATTATCAAACCATTCTAATTGTAGATCATTTTCATCTTCAATTAAATAACTTACAGTATTCTCTTCACAAATATTAAAAAGTTGTTTTGTATTTGAAGAATTTTTTCCACCAATTACTATCATAATATCAACATTTGCACTAAGTTTTCTAGCTGCTGCTTGATTTTCAAATGTTGCATTACAAATTGTATTAAATACCCGTACCTCTTTATATTTCAGAACTAAATGATTTACAATTTTAAGGTATTGTTCTTTTTGTTTTGTAGTTTGTGCAACAGTTGCAATTTTTGAATATTTAAATTTTATAGATTCAAGTTCTTTTTCATCTTTTGCTACAAATATATCTTCCCCATAAGATTTTACACCTTTAACTTCAGGATGATCTTCATCTCCAAATAACAATACACTATACCCCTCAGCAGTCATTTTTTTTACAATTTGCTGAGGAGTTGTTACAAATGGACAAGTTGCATTTATAATCTTTGCATCTTTTGCTTTTAAATCTTTAAGATCATTTTTAGGAATTCCATGAGTTCTTATTATCACTGTATCATCAGTTTTTACATCATCTAAACTATGGTATAAACCAACATCATAATCTTTATTTAGTCTATCTATCTCTTTTTGATTGTGTATTAGTGGACCCATTGTTGCAGAATTTCTATGTTCTTGAGCAATTTTAATTGCTCTTTTTACACCAAAACAAAAACCATAACTTTGTGCTAATTTTACTTTCATTTATATCCCTATTTTAGTTTTTTAAAGATTCTAATAACTCTTCAAAATTTGGAAAAGATGTTTCTATACATTGTGTATCAACTATATCCATATCACAAAGTAATCCTGCTATTGCAAAACTCATCGCTATTCTGTGATCTCCATGTGAATCTATAGTTGCTTTTCTTAAAGTTGAATTTCCATCTATTTTATATCCATCTTTATATTCAGTAAATTTTACACCACAAAGATCTAAACTATTTAAAACTGCACTTATTCTATCACTCTCTTTTACCCTTAACTCTTCGGCATTTTTTACAATACTAGAAGATGATGCAATTGACATAGCAATAGATAGTGCTGGAAGTTCATCTATTAGCCAAGCTATATTTGTAGATACTTCAACTCCATTAAGTTCATTATGCTCAACTATTATATCACCCATAGGTTCATACAAATCATCAGTTTTAATATAAGTGACTTTTGCACCCATCTTTTCAAGTATTTTATATGCTTCAATTCTTGTTGGATTTAAAGTTAAATTTTTTAAAGTTACTTTTGCCTTTGGTACAATTGCTGCTGCAACTGCAAAAAAGAAAGCAGATGAAGGATCAGTAGGAACTGTAATATTTAAAGGTTTAAGTGGTTCAGTTATAGGATTTATCTCTATCCAACCATCTTCTATATTTTTGATATTTGCACCCATACCGTTTAGCATTCTCTCCGTATGATCTCGACTTAATAAATTTTCCTTATAGTAACTCACTTCATCACTTTGAATTCCTGCAAGGATAAGTGCTGATTTCACTTGTGCTGAGTCTATTGGACTATGATATTTAAATGATTTTAGTTTTCCACCTCTTATATGTAAAGGTGCTTTATTTCCATCTTCTCTACCATCAATTTTAGCTCCAATATCTCTTAATGGATCTGCAACTCTTTTCATAGGACGACTTCGTAGATATTTATCCCCTGTAAGAACAAAGCTACCCTCAATTCCTGCTAAAAGTCCAGCATAAAGTCTCATACCAGTTCCTGCATTTCCACAGTCCAAAATATCAGAAGGTTCAGATAATTTTTTTGGAGGAGTTATAGTTATAATATCTCCATCATCTTCAACTTTAGCTCCAAGCATTTGAGCAATTTTAAGTGAATCCATAGTATCTTCACCACGAAGATAATTTTTAATAGTAGATGACCTATTTGAAAGTAGGCTAAACATAGCACACCTATGTGATATAGATTTATCACTTGCAATATTGTCAATTACAATATTAAATGGTTTTACTAATTTCTCAACAGATATATTTTTATATTCCACTTTTATCTCCTAATTATCTCAACTCTAAATTTAACTTCTCTTTTAAAGTAGTTTGTATTTTATCCATAATTGAAGTGATATCATCCTCTTCAAGCGTTTTATTTTCTGATTGTAAAACAAACTTTATAGTTAAACTTGAATTTTCACCAAGTTTTTCATCATTATAAATATCTACAAGATTATATTGTTTCAATTCATCTATATTTAAATTATTTAAAATCATTTTTATCTCTTTATATTCCATTGTATTTGGTACAACAATACTTAGATCTCTTTTTGAGTTTTGATATTTTGATATATTTGTAGCTTTTATTAAATCATTTGTTAATTTATCAAAATCAATTTGTGCTACATATGTATTATCACTTATATCAAAATCTTTAGCAGTTGTTGGATGTAATTTACTTATAAATCCAATAACAATACCATTTTGAATAATATTTGCACATTGGTAAGGATGTAAAAAGTTATCAGTTATATCCTCTTTCACTTCAAGTTCAAACTCACCAATACAATTTGTAAGTTTTTGACCAAATCCAAATAGATCAATATTTGTAGGATTTCCATTATTTGATAATGCTTCCTCTTCAGAGCTACCTGAAAATACAAAACTTAATTTTTTAGATTCTTCTCTTTTTGAATTAAAAATTGTACCAATTTCGAATAATCCAATAGATTTAAATCCGTGGCTTTGATTTGAACTAACTGCAAGTACAAGATTTAAAAGTAGTGTAGTTCTAAATGTATTTAAATCTGCTGTAATTGGATTTAAAATATCTATTTTATCTTCTACTGTTTCAAAGTTATATTTCTCAAGTAACTCTTTTGAACTAAAAATATAAGTTGTTGTTTCATAAAAGTTATTTGCAATAGCAGATGCTCTTATCTTATTTTTTTTAATTAAATCATCAGATATTTTATTTGTTCTATTTATTTCTGCAATTTCAAGTGGTTTTGCTTTAATATTATCAATACCAATCATTCTTACTATCTCTTCTGTTATATCTGCTATATTTTCTATATCATGCCGAGATGAAGGTATAATTCCTGTTAAAACATTATTTGTAATTTTACTATTAGAAAATCCCAAAGATGTAAGAATATTTTCTATTTTTAATTCTTTAATATTTTGACCAATTATTTTATTAATTTTGTTAATATCAAGATTTATAGTTCTTTGTTCTATATCTGTAATAAAATCAATTTGCCCTTTATAAATTGATGCTCCAAAATTTGATAATAATCTAATAATATGATTAATACCAAATTCAAGTTCTGGATTACTACCTCTTGAACTTTTATAATACACATCCCCTGTTTTTTGTTTTGTTGAAAAAACTTTTTGAGACAATAGAGATGGATTTGTATAACTAGCTTCAATCACTATTGTGTCATCTGGTTTTGTAATAAAACCATTTTCAATACCAATTACACTAAGTGGTATTGAACCATCAATTTTAGTAAAACCATTTTCATTTGTAGATATTTTTAATTTAATTTTATCATTTTCTTTTGCAATCGCTTGTGTATAAACATTTAATAAGACACCAATAGAATGGGTAGAATATGCAATTAAAGTTTCTATATCTGTATTTTTATTTATACCAACAATAGCAACTCTTATTTTAGATAAAAGTGGTACTTTAAGCTCTGATATATCTGCAACTTTATAAAGTAAATTTGCATCAGAATTATTACTATGCTCTATATCTAAAATTCTTCCAATAGCTCTTGTATCTTCATTTATTTTATTTTCACAAATTATCATTGGGATGTTAAAATATGCACTTAAATCTTTAGCAACGCCATAAATATTTAAACAATCACCTCTATTTGCAGTTAATTCTATCTCTATAATATCATCATTTATTAGTGAATATTCATTTAAATTTTTACCTAAGATTAATTCTCCAATTGAGTTATCAAGCTCTAAAATACCATCATTCATAGCAGGAAGTCCAATCTCAGTAGAACTACAAATCATACCGTGAGATTCTTCACCTCTAAGTTTTGCTTTTTTGATCTTAAAATCTTTACCTAAAACAGTACCAACAGTTGCAACAGGTACATATTGACCAATAGCCACATTTGAAGCTCCACAAACAATTTGAACTTTTTCATCACCTAGATTAACTTGACAAATATTTAATTTATCAGCATCTGAATGTTTTACACATTCAGTTACTAGACCAATTTTAACACCTTCTGCAATATTGGGCGTTGTTACACTATCAACCTCTAATCCAATTGAATTTAATGCTTTGCAAATATCTTGAGTTGGTATTTTTGATATATCAATAAATTCTCTTAACCATGTTCTTGTAACTATCATCTAAACTGTCCTAATAATCTTATGTCACTTTCAAATAAACTTCTTAAATCACCAATTTGATGAATTAGCATAGCAAATCTTTCTATCCCTAAACCAAAAGCATATCCACTTACATTTTTATATCCAACTGCATTGAATACATTTACATCAACGATTCCACAACCTAATACTTCTAACCAACCTGTATGTGAACAAACTCTACACCCTTCACCTTTACAAAATACACAAGAGATATCAACTTCACTTGATGGTTCTGTAAATGGAAAAAATGAAGGTCTAAATCGTACCTCAACTTCACCAAACATATATTGTAAAAACTCCACCATTACATGTTTTAGATTTGCAAAAGAGATAACACCTTCATCATCTACAACTAAACCTTCAACTTGATTGAACATTGGAGTATGTGTGATATCAAAATCTTTTCTAAATACAGTTCCAGGTGCAATCATACGAATTGGTGGTTTTTGTGACATCATAGTTCTGATTTGAACAGGACTTGTATGCGTTCTTAAAACTTTTCCATCTTTTGTATAAAATGTATCTTGCATATCTCTTGCTGGGTGGTATGCAGGTAAATTTAAAGCTTCAAAGTTATGAAAGTCATCTTCAACTAATGGACCCTCTTCTATAGAAAAATTTAAATTTTGAAAATATGTAATAACTCTATCCATAGTATCTTGTACTGGATGAAATGCTCCATTTTGTGATTTTGCACTAAAAGCTGTTAGATCTATTTTTTCACATTTAAGTTGTTCCTCTAAAGCAAGTGCCATTAAGATAGTTTTTTTAGTTTCTAAAGCATTTGTAAGTGTAGTTTTTTGTTTATTTAAATTTTTTGCAAATTCTCTTTTTTGCTCATTTGGAATATCCTTCATCTTAGCAAACTCTAAAGTTAAAGTCCCTTTTTTCCCTAATATATCCACTCGCATAGTTTCAAGTTCATCTAATGATAAAGCTTTTTCAATTTTATCTAGCCATTGATTGTTCAACAATTTCTCCTAATAAATAATAATTATTTTAGTTATATATAATGGCGATTATACTTTAATTTTAATTATAGTTTGGTTATACTCTATTTAGTAGAAATAACAGGAGAAAACATGTGTCTTTTTTGTAAAATAATAAATGGTGATATACCAAATAAAACCGTACTTGAAAATGAAAATTTTTTAGCATTTGAGGATATAAATCCATCAGCAAAAATCCATATTTTAATTATACCAAAAGTACATATTCAATCTTTTAATGAAATGACTTCAAATATTATGCAAGAGATGACACCATTTATCCAAGAAGTTGCTTTAACATTGGGTGTAAAACGAGATGGTTACAGACTTATTACAAATATAGGTCAAAATGGTGGTCAAGAGGTTGAACATATCCATTTCCATCTTTTAGCTGGTGAACAATTAGGCTCTATTTTATAAAAAATAATGTTTTTTCGCTTACTACTTCTATTAAACTTAACTATATTTATTGTTATTTTTAATGGTTGTGATAATGAAACATCTTTTTATAATCCAAATTTAAAAACTGAAATTTTAGTTGATTCTTTATTAACTGGAGTAACTTATATCAATAATAACAAACATAATACTACTAATGATTTAGGTGAATTTACTTATATAAAAAAAACAAATGTAACTTTTAAAATTGGTAATGCCATATTGGGCAATCTAAGTAAGATGGGTAGAAGAGATGATAATAAAAGATTTATACAAGAGCTTACTGGGGTCTTAAGCTTAAGGGATACAAATAATACCAAAACTATAAATTTAGCAGTTTTTTTACAATCTTTAGATGATGATACCAATTTAACTAATGGTATAGTTATCTCAAATTCTACAACAAAATATTTTGAAAGTAATATCTCTACTGATATATATATTCAAGATTTAAATGAAACAGAACTAAACACTACAATTATTAATAGTGGACATTGTGTAAGAAGTAGAGCAGATGCTCTTTTACACCTAAATAATACTATGACAAGACATAATGTAGATTTAACACCCCCTACAGTTTTAAGTATATCATTAATAGACTCTCCTACTCCTGGTGATGAAGCAATACAATATAAAGTAACTTTTAGTGAAGATGTAAAAAATATATCAAAAGATGATTTTACTTTAATACTTAGTGGTATAAATGCCAATATTTATTCTATATCTTCCACATCTGGAACTAGTATCAAAGTTACTATTAATAATATTACCAGTCAAGGTAGATTAAATTTAAATTTAAAAAATACACACAATATAAAAGATATAGCTGGCAATAGTTTAAATGGTGGTTTTGAAGGAGAAATCTTTACTAATAATGTATTACCATATATTAAAAGCTTAACAATACCTGCAAGTAAGACTTATAGAGAAACAGAATTTTTAGATTTTAATTTAACAATAAATGAAGATATAAATATTACAGGTAGCCCTAGATTAATATTAAATATAAATGATACAATAAAATATGCTACCTACACTGATGGAAATGGAACTAGTAATATTATATTTAGATATGCAATCGATAATAATCTATCTGATAGTGATGGGATAGATTTAAATAATACAATAGATTTAAATAATGGTGCCATAAAAGATTTAACTGGAAATGATTTAAATACTAGTTTTTCCAACCTTAATATTAATCTCAGTGGGATTGAAATTGATTCTATTTTACCTATAATTCAAAGTTTAAATCTGATAAATAATCCACAAGCAGATGATAATTTGATAACTTATCAAATTGTCTTTAATAAAACTATAACAAATATAACAAAAGATGATTTTAACTTAACTCTTAGTGGAACAACATCTGCTTCAATCGACTCTATATCATCTACTTCAGGTAAAGATATAAATATAACAGTAAATACTATTAATGGAGATGGAACATTACAATTAAATCTTAAAAATACACATAGTATAAAAGATTCAATTGGGCATAATTTAACTGGAGGATTTAATGGTCAAATTCATACTGTAGAAAATCCACCATCTATCCAATCTATGATTTTACCAACGGATAAAATATATACCCAAAAAGAAGATTTAGATTTTAATATCTCAATAAATGAAAATGTAAATATTACAGGTAATCCTAGATTAACTTTAAATATTAATAGTACAATCAAATATGCTGAATATTATGCTGGAACTGGAACTAGTAATATTATATTTAGATATACAGTTGATGATAATCTATATGATAGTGATGGGATAGATTTAAACAATACAATAGATTTAAATAATGGTGCCATAAAAGACTTAAATGGCAATGATTTAAATACTAGTTTTTCTAACCTTAATATTGATCTCAGTGGAGTTGAAATTGATAGTGTTAATCCATATATTACAAGTTTAGCAATACCTACTAGTGATGATTACTATAACTTAGATGATAATTTAACTTTTTATCTGAATATCAATGAGTCTGTTAATGTTACTGGTTCTCCTTATTTAAAATTAACAATTGGTGATTTTGAAAAGAATGCTACATTTCAAGATGCTAATGGCACTAACAAATTAACATTTGCCTATACAATTGAAAATAATCTTGAAGATAATAATGGAGTAGATTTAAATAGCAATGTTTTTTTAGATAGTGGTTCAATACAAGATGTAGCTGGTAATGATTTAAATATAACATTTATGGAACAAAATCTTTCAAATGTATTAGTTGATTCAAAAATACCAATGATAGTCTCCATTATAAATAATCAAAATGGAACACATAAAGCAGGTGTTCGACTTGATTTTAATCTTACAGTTAGTGAAGATGTAAATATAACGGGTGAGCCAAGAATTGCTTTAACTATAGATGATGAGCTTGATAAATATATCACTTATCAAAGCGACGAAAGCAATGCAACAAATTTAGTTTTTAGATATTTAGTTGAAAATAATATTGAAGATTTAGATGGTGTTATTTTATCTACAACTATAGACTTAAATGGAGGTTCTATAAAAGATAAA
>DAOVXU010000033.1 GCA_030635995.1 Arcobacter sp.
CAGAAGATACAATTGATGAAGCAACAACAGAATTAGTGCCAGAAGATACAGTTGATGAAGCAACAACAGAATTAGTGCCAGAAGATACAGTTGATGAAGCAACAACAGAATTAGTGCCAGAAGATACTGTTAATGAAGATACAATTGATGCAGTTGATGAAGATACTTTAGATGATGTTGTATTTGTGGCTGCTTCACAAGAAGATACAACAGATGAGCAAACAGTTGACTTTATACCTGAAAATACAGTTGCAGAAGATACTATTGATGAGATTGATGAAGATACAGTTGATGAAAATACTCTAAATGAATTAGCAGAAGATACAACTGATGAGCAAACTAATGATGAGATTGAAGAAGATACAATAGATGAACAAACAGTTGATGCTATAGCAGAAGATACGGAAGATATTATTGATGCGTATGGTGAAGACGAGGATACAATTGCAGAAGATACAGTTGATGCTATAGATGAAGATACTATTGATGAAGATACTGTAGAGATAGTACCAGAAGCAACTATGAATGAGAGTACAGTAGATTATGTTCCTGAAGATACTGTAAATGAAGATACAACTGATGCAGTGGCAGAAGATACTTTAGCTGAGGATACAGTTAATGCTAAAGCAGAAGATACATTAGATGAAGTTGTTATAACTGTTGCTAATGATGAACAAACCGTAGATGAAGATACAACTGAATTTGTTCCAGAATCAACAATTCCTGAAGATACGGCAAATGAATTATCAGAAGAAACAACAGATGAAGATACTACAAATGAGATATCAGAAGAGACAGTTGATGAAGATACATCTGATGCAAGAGCTGAAGAGACAGTTGATGAAGATACATCTGATGCAATAGTAGAAGATACAAGAGATATTATTGGAACAGAAGAGCAAGATGAACAAACAACAGCAGAAGATACAACAGATGAAACAATAGAAGATACAACAGCAGAGGATACTATAAATATAGTTTCAGAAGATACAACTGATGAAGATACAACTGATGCTATTGCAGAAGATACTAATAATAGTGTAATAATAACTGAAGCATCGGCTGAACAAACAACTGATGGATATACAACAACAGAAGCTTCAGATGAACAAACATCTGATGAAAATACAATAGATGCTGCCGCAGAAGATACAACGGCAGAAGATACAATAGAAGCATCAGATGGGAAAACAATAGAAGGATCTACTATATATACAAAAACAGTAGATGAAACTTCAGATGTTAGTATATTAACAGTTGATATGGATGATGATACAATTGATTTTGCAGATATTGCTTCAAGTGTTAATAGTGCTAGTATAGTGGACTTTACTAATGATGTGGAACAAGAGATACAAATTGATTTAGAAGATATTGTTGATATAATTGATGAAGATAGTGATTTAGTTATTGTTGGAGATGATGGTGATGTTATTGATTTTACTCAAAGTGATGAGTGGGTTCAAACAGACACACCAGTCTTAGTTGATGGAGTTGATGGAAACTTTAATGAATATGTAAGTAGCTCAAATCCAAATATATCAGTATTTATAGAAGATGATATAACTGTTACAGATATATAAACCAATTTGAAGTAAAAAAGAGGATAGATTTTATCTTCTTTTTATCTCATACTATTATAATAATAAAATAAACAATAAGGACGCCTTTTGAAAAAGAAATTGAATAAAAAAATAAAATTAGCTATTTTATCATTAGATACAATGCCTCAAAAAACATATGATAGATTTTCCCAAATGGGACATTTACAAAATAAATCATATATGGAGATATGGGCACACTATCCAATGGTGAGAAAACCTTTTAATCCAAATACAATGGTAAAAGAAACATCAATAATAGAACCATATTTACTTTTACAATATTTAAAAAAAGAGAGCGTAACATGTAGGTTTTGGTACAATAATTCACTTTTTATATACAATGATTCATTATATAGAATTGTTGGGAAAGATGTAGTAAAAGTAGATCTTGATGGTGTTTATTATTTCTCATTTAGAGAAAGTTTTGCCCATCCATTTTTCTCATTATTTGAACAGATTTTAGAAAAAAATGGTGGAAAACTTTGTAAACCAAATAAAGCAACTATGAGAAATACAGGATGTATGAATAAAATGTTTGCAATAAATGAGCTTTATGAGTATAGAGATAAATATGTACAAGATTTAATAGTACCTTTTAATATTAAGCCTACAGATTACACTATTTTTATGCAATTTATTAAAGATAATCTTGGTGATAAAGTTGTATTTAAAAATGACTGTATCCAAGAGGGTAAAGGGGTGATATTTAAAAATCTTAGTGAAAATTTACTTGTACCTGAGATAAAAAGATCTATAGATATTCATAAACATAAGCAAAAAGAGCTTTTAATAGCGCCTGCTTATAAAATAGAAAATGAATATAGATGTTATTTTACAAACTATAAAAAACCAAAAATATTTGCTATAAAACAGCGTGTAAATATTACAGATGAAACTGAGTTTTATGCAAAAGCAAATATTCATATAAATGTGAATATGAAAGTAAAATGGCTTGAGATTAAAAACAGAACAAAAGTATTTAGAGAAGCTGCAAAAATAGCTTATGAGATGATTGATATTATGAGCTATGATACAGGTTGTTTAGAGTTTGCATTAACTGATGAAGGAAAGATTGTATTTTTTGAAGTCAATCAAATGGCAGGACCATTACCTTTTGAGGGTGAAGATTGTGAGCATATGAATGATTATTACATCTCAATGTTTGACGAGATGGTTCGGTAGTTGTGTTAAAAGGTTTTTATCTATTTATCTTTTTTATAAATTTAAGTGCAAGTGAATTTATAAATATAGAAATAAATAAAAATCATGGTTTATTGACATTTATTGAGTCTTTAAGTGATGTAAGGTATGTCTCAAAAGCTCCAAAACAATTATATATAAAGAATTTAAATGTTGATTTAAAAGAACTAAAAAAATTAAAATTTTTAAATCATAAAATAACAAGAGGGGCAATTTATAAATATCCATATACAAGAAGTTTTCTAGAAGCTTTATATTTGGAATCTATAAATCATAAAACTCTTGATACATTTCAAAAGAAAATAACTAGCTATAGAACTAGCTTAAAAGAACAAGATATAAAAAGATATTTTGATTATCTGAAAAAATATACACCTATTTATGAAAAACTAATTTGGGATAAAAGTTATAAAACTTTACAAAAAAGAAAAATTAAATTAAATCATTTAATACAAAAACATAATTACGATAAATTAATCAGGAAAATAGCAAAATTTTATAAAATACCACAAGATGAAATAGGTCTGTTTAATATAGCCTTATATCCAATACCTTTTGGAAATAATATAAATGCGTATAGAATAAAAAATATTGAAACTGTTGGTGTCTTAGTAAATAAAAACCAAAATTTAAAATGGCTTTTAACGGCTACAATTTTACATGAGATATCACATACACTTTATTTTAAAAGCAACTATATAAAAGAAAATTTTATAAAATATGAAACTAAAAAAGATAAAACTACATATCAAGAAATTTTTGCAACTGCAATAGGAGCAGGGTGGGGATACAATAAAATAACAAATAAAATCTCATCTACACCTTGGTACAATAATAAACAGTACAATAGAGTATCCAGAAAAATCTATCCAAAAATAAAAAAATATCTTGATAATAATAAAACAATAGATAATGATTTTGTATATTTTATAAAAGGTCAAATATGAATCAAGATCAACAGATAATGATTTTAGAAGATAAGATAAATCGATTAGAAAAAGAATTAGATAAATATACAAAAGAGGATAAAATAAAAGATGATATTTTAATCCAACAATCCAAAATGGCAGCAATGGGTGAGATGATAGAAAATATTGCTCATCAATACAGACAACCATTGATGGAGATATCAACATTATTGATTAACATAGAAGCGAAAATTAAATTGTTTGGGTCTATATCAAATGATGAGACCTTGGAGATGATTGATAAATCAAATTTTGTATTAAAATATTTATCTCAAACAATAGATGATTTTAGAAATTTTTTTACGCTCAATAAACCAAAAGAGCATTTTGCTGTTACAGAAGCTATCACTACTTGTGTAAATATTATGAAAAATACTCTATTAAATGAAAATATAAAATTAAATATTATCATTAAAGAAAATTGTAAAATTTATGGTGTAAAAAATGAATATATACAAGTGATAATCAATATAGTTTCAAATGCTAAAGATTCAATTGTTTTAAATAAAATACAAAATGGTCAAATAGATATTAAATTATATGAAAAGAATAACAGTTGTATAGTTGAAATTTTAGATAATGGTGGTGGAATTGAAATTAATCCAATTGAGAAAGTATTTGAACCATTTTTTACATATAAAAAACAAAATGGTACAGGGATAGGTCTTTTTATGTCTAAATTAATTGTTGAAAAAAATATGGATGGAGTTTTAGAAGTATCAAATCAACAAAATGGTGCTTGTTTTAAAGTAAAAATTTTAAAATAACGGATGTGTAATTATAAATGTAGTACCATTTTTATCACTAAGAAGTTTTATATCTCCACCTTGTTTATTGATAATACTTTTTGACATATAAAGCCCCATCCCTGTACTGTTTTTTCCACTAATAAATGGTAAAAAAATATCATCAGTGTTAGTTTGTTCAATACCACCTGCATTATCCTCTATTTTAACAATTGAGTTGTTATCTACCTTATCTATAGTTATATTGATAGTTCTTTTTTTTATATCTCTTTGTATAAATATATCTTTTGCATTATTTAAGATACTTAATATTATCTGTGAATATTCATTTTTATTTTCGTGTATAATTGGATTCTCATTTTCTTTAATAAATATTTTTATTTTATAATAGTTGTATGTAGCATCAATTAAATTTATTGCATCATTTATAGCATCTATTATAGAAAAATCAGATTCTATTTGATTTGGATTATAATAGTTCTGAAAAGTTTGTATTGTATCTGACATAAATTCAAGTATATTTTCATTTTTCTTAAAACTTTCAAGTAGCGTATCATTTGATATAGAGCCAACTGTTTTTATCATTGCAGTGTTATACATATTTAAACTTGCCAATTCACTAAGTGGCTGTTTCCATTGGTGAGCAATATGCATAAGTAGTTCACCAATCTCTGATTGTTTTGAGGTTTGATATAAAATCTGATCTTTTATTCTATTTTTATCTATCTCTTCTTTAATTCTCTCTTCTAATATGTCTTGATATTTTTTTAACTCAAGATGTGTTTTAACTCTTGCTGTTAGTTCAGCTTGATTAAATGGCTTAATTATATAATCAATTGCACCTAAATTAAAACCGTATGTTACATCATCTTGAGTACTTTTAGAAGTTAAAAATATTATTGGTATTTTAGAAGTTTTAGGATTTGATTTTAGTATTTTACAAACCTCATAACCATCCATCTTGGGCATTATAATATCAAGTAATATTAAATCAATTCTTTCATTATTTACTATTTCAAGAGCAGTTTTACCATCAATTGCAGTTATTAAGTCATATTTTTTTAAAATATTTAGCAATATAGTAATATTACTGTGTGTATCATCTATGATTAAAATCGTACCTTGTGAATTCATAATAATTCCTCGTATAAATTATACTCTATCTCTTATAATATATATTATAGCTAAAAATATTATTTTTTTAAGGATTAAACTTTAGAAATTATTATTTGTTTTTTGTGAAGTATTATAATTAAAACTACTTCAAATCAATTATATTTTTATAATCTAATTTAAAAGTTGTACCTAGATTCTCTTTTGAATCTATTTTAATAGTGATTTTATATCTATCACAATATTCTTTTACTATATTTAGACCTAATCCAATACCTTTATGATGAATATCTTCTTGGTAGTATTTATCATATATTTTATAGATATTTTTTGTTTCTATACCATATCCACTATCTTCTATATTTAAAATATGATTTATATTTGAGAGTTTTATAATACCATCTTTTTTATTGTATTTTATTGCATTTGATAGTAGATTGTCTATCATTATCTCAAATCCAT
This sequence comes from Arcobacter sp., assembly GCA_030635995.1. Taxonomy (GTDB): domain Bacteria; phylum Campylobacterota; class Campylobacteria; order Campylobacterales; family Arcobacteraceae; genus CAIJNA01. Next base: position 6,094 of record DAOVXU010000033.1, read on the forward strand.
AGATATCACTATTTATCATTTCACTATTTATATTATTTTGAATAGTTATATTTTGTTTTATATCTTGAACTTTTAAAATAGATTTATCAATTATCTCTTTGATATCAAATGATATTAATTGGACACTATCTATTTTTGATGATATTTCATATTCCATATGTTCATATAAATTTAAAAGATTTGTACAAGAGCAATTTATCCTTTCTAATCTTTTTTTATCTTTTTTATTTTGAATATTTTTTTCTAACATTTTAATATTCATTTGAATAGTAGCTACTGGTGTATTTATTTCGTGTAGAGTTTTTTTTACCATATCATCTATACTTTTATCACTTTTAAATAGTTCATCAAAAATTGTTTGACTTAAATATTTGTATAAAAGTAAACCACTTATCATAACTAAAATAGTTATTGGAAAAAATGTTTCTTGAGAAAATAAGTTTTGAGATATTAGAATATAATTTAAAGTAAGTGATATTAGTATAATAAATGCTACTATTATATAGTTAGATATAAGAAAATTTTTATATTTAGAATTCAAATTTATAACCTACATTTTTAATATTTGTTATTTTTTTATTCTTAAAAAGTTTTTGTATTTTAGTGATATATACTCGTAAAGAGCCTTCACTAAATTGTTCATCATAGTCCCATAGTCTATTGTGAATCATATCTTTTGTAATAATTTTACCTTGATTTTCATAAAAAAGCTTAAATAGTTCTATCACTTTTGAGCCTAAGTGTATCTCTATATCATTTTTTTTGATAATATTTAAGATAGGGTTATATTCAATATCTTCTATTTTAATAATATCTATGATTTTACCACTTCTTTTTAGAATAGATTGTATTCGTAAATGAAGTTCATCCATATCACAAGGTTTTGTTAAAAAGTCATCTGCACCATTTAAAAAGCCATTCTTTAAAGTTTCTTTATCTTTATATGAGGTTAAAAATATTGCAGGGGTAGTACTTGTTTTTCGTATATTTTGTAGAGTATCTAAGCCATTTAGTTTTGGTACATTTATATCTAAAATATATATATCAAAATATTCTTCATAAGCTTGTGCAAGAAATTTCTCACCATCAATACAATGTTTAACTTCATAATCATACTCTTCTAAAATATCTATAAGAGTATCGGCAAATAGTTCATCATCTTCAAGTAGTAATATTTTTATCATTTTGATATAATAGCAAAACTTTAATAAGGGCAACTCTAAATGAAAATATCTGTTATTATACCTAGTTACAATCGTGCAGAATTTTTACCTAAAACAATAGAATCAATATTAAATCAAACTGTAAAAGTTAATGAGATAATTGTCGTTGATGATGGTTCAACTGATAATACACAAGAGGTAATAAAAGAGTATGATATAAAATATATCTATCAAGAAAATAGTGGAGTAAGTAGTGCTAGAAATGCAGGGATAAAATCTGCCGTAAATGATTGGATAACTTTTCTTGATAGTGATGATATTTGGGAAACAACTAAAATAGAAAAGCAAATAGAATTTTATAAGAATAATAAAACTATAAAGTTTTCATATACAGATGAATTATGGAAATTTAATAATAAAATTATAAAACAAAATAAAAACCAACAAAAATTACAAAATAGTACTTTTGTCGATAATATATCTTTATGTAAGATAGGGACTTCAACTGTATTTATCCATAAATATATTTTAGATGAAGTGGGGTTATTTGATGAAAAATTAATTGCTTGTGAAGATTATGATTTGTGGCTTAGAATTTTACGAAAATATAAAGTTGGATATATAGATGAAAAACTTATCACTAAAATTGCAGGACATAAAGGGCAACTTTCTTTTGAAACTAAGGCACAAGATTATTATAGAATATTAGCTTTATTAAAACATAAAAATAGTGAATATAAAGATAAAGTTTTAGAAGAGATAAAGAAAAAAAAAGAGATACTATTAAAAGGTGCAAATAAACATAAAAATCAATTTTTTATTGATTTTTGTAATAGTCTGTAGTTTCTCCTATTTGAAATTTTATATCAAGTAGTATATCTGATTTTAATTAAGATGAGTTCTAAAAATTTGAATATACTTAAATAATAAAGAATGATGTTTCTTTATAGGTCAATCTTATGAAACAATAATAAAATTATAAAATCACCTAATTTTATGGTTTCATTTCATAATATTAGTTTTATCGTAAATATGACAAGGTGCTTTAATAATACATTCAGTTTGAAGTAAAAGAAGTGGTAAAATATGATTTTTTAGGGACTACTTTATTGTTGGTATTTAAATAATACTAAATTTGTTATTTTATAAAAATTAAGTTATTTTACTTCAAATAAATCAAATACAAATTCAATATCAAACAAAGCTTTTTTCTTTATGCCTGACATTGATATTTTTTTACCCCTAATCTTTGAATTTTTATTTACATTAAAATATAATTGATAAAAATTAATTGTAAAACTTCTTAATATTGAGATACTAAATGGATCTATATAGGCTATATGTTCATCTTCTTTGGTTAACATATCTAAATGATAATGATAAGTTTCAACACGCCAATGCTGTAGTATCTTATCATGAAATTCTTTTGCCTTTATTTTGAAGTTTGCAATTAGATATTCAATTTTAATTTTAATAATACCAGTTTTTAAGTCTGTCGTCTCTTTTGTAATCCTAATGATAGTCTGTATATTGTTAAAATCACTATGGTGCATAACTATACTGCAACTTCTATCTTGAAATATATCTACAGTTCTTTTAACAAGTTTATTATTTTCAGTTTGCCATAATGGGCTTGTATATCTATTAGTAGGTGCATTAAAATTATCAGAAGTGAGTATAACTTTTTCTTTAAGTAGTTTCTGATTACCTTTTACTTTAGCTATATATTTACTATTTTGTGTATTAATAGTATTTAATATCTCCACTTGTGTTAATAAAGCATCAAATGAGAATATTTGTCCTTTTTTATAAAAAGTTTTATCTTTTAAAATCTCAGTAAATGCTGGTATCTCACTTCGTTTATCTTTATCTAATAGTTTATGATCAATTACAATTTTTTTATCTTTATCAAGTATATTTAATATTGCTTTATGTGGTTCATTAGTATATTGTCCACTAATATCACTACCATTAAGCCATTTGCCATCAGCTGCTAAATTTTCATAAGTTGAATATTTTTTAAAACAATCTCTAAAGATTAATTCTAAAAAATCATTATTAACATTTACTAACATAAGGTGTAGGTGCTGATATGATGGTATTCTAACTTTTCTTTTTCCAAATAACTTTTTAAAAAACTTACCGTTTGCATTATATTCCATCCAAAGATGAATATCATCATATTGTGTTTGTCCTTGTAATAATGCACATAATGTCATAAATAATATCTCATGAAGTGGGTATTGTATTTTATGTTTATGAACTCTATAATCTGGTATTTGTTTAAATTGTTCCAGAAGTTTATTTTTATTTCTCATTTTCATGCTAAATCCTTGAATTTAATATAAGGATACATTATAACTAAAGTATATGTGAAAACTACTTAGGTAGCCTATATATTAGGACTTTATGGAATGTTTATAAAGTAGATTTAAAGTGTAATATTCGTATTTTATAAATTGTAAAATAATAGGTAGAATAATAAGTTTTTGATTAGATTAAAGATAATTCTTGACAATTCTTTTAATTCTTTAAGTTTTCTTGTAAGATTTTGAAAGTTTCATAAGATTGACCTATCTTATTTTAAAATGTTTTAGTATTAAATTTAATTTTATTATTTTTTTTGGTATACTTACAAATTAAATAGATAATGATAAATAAAATTCAAAAATAAAAGGAAATATAAATGTTTACTAAAAGTATAAAAGCATATAAAGAAGCAAAAGAAGTAATACCTGGTGGAGTTGATTCTCCTGTAAGAGCATTTGGTGGTGTGATTGGAACACCACCATTTATTACACAAGGTAGAGGTAGTTATCTAATTGATGTTGATGGTAATAAATATTTAGATTTTGTACAAAGTTGGGGTCCACTTATTTTTGGACATTGTGATAAAGATATTGAAAAAGTAGTTATAAAAACTGCTAAAAAAGGTTTATCTTTTGGAGCTCCTACTGAACTTGAAACAGCTTTAGCAAATGAGATTGTTGATATGTTTGATAATATTGATAAGGTGAGATTTGTAAGTAGTGGTACTGAAGCTGTTATGTCTGCAATTAGACTAGCTCGAGGAGTTACAGGAAAAAATAATATTGTTAAATTTGAGGGTTGTTACCACGGACATAGTGATAGTTTACTTGTAAGTGCTGGAAGTGGTATGGCTACATTTGGAACACCAAGTTCTCCTGGAGTTCCTGCTGATTTGATTAAACATACACTTTTATGTGAATATAACAATATTAAACAACTTAAAAATTGTTTTAAAGAGAGTTCTGATATTGCTTGTATTATTGTTGAGCCAATTGCAGGTAATATGGGGCTTGTTCCAGCATCAGAAGAGTTTTTAAAAGAGTGTAGAAGATTATGTGATAAAAATGGTGCATTATTTATTTTTGATGAAGTTATGAGTGGATTTAGAGCAAGTTTAAAAGGTGCTTCTGGTATTGTTAAAACTACTCCAGATATTGTAACTTTTGGAAAAGTAATAGGTGCAGGTATGCCTGTAGGTGCTTTTGCATCTTCTAAAAAAATTATGAATAATTTAAGTCCTGATGGAGCTATCTATCAAGCAGGAACTCTAAGTGGAAACCCTGTAGCTATGGCAGCTGGTCTTAAATCTTTACAAAAGTTAAAAGCTGATAAAGATATTTACAATAGATTAAATAAAAGAGCAGTTAGATTAACTCAAGGTATGAAAAAAGCAGCTGCTAAATTTAATATACCTCTACAAGTAGATACAAGAGGAAGTATGTTTGGATTTTTCTTCTGTGAAGATGTTCCTACAAATATGAAAGAGGTTGGAAAATGTGATTTTGATAGATTTGCAAAGTTTCATAATGAGATGTTAAGAAGAGGATTTTATTTTGCTTGTAGTCAATATGAGACAGGTTTTATTTGTGATACTATGACAAATAAAGAGATTGATTCTTGTATAAAAGCTTCAAAAGAAGTTTTTGAATTAATTTCAAAGTAGGGTACAGATATGAATAATGAGGAGATAACCCCAAAACATAGAGATAAAGTAGAAGCATTAGATAACCTATCTTTAGGTATCTCTATTGTTGTTGCCATTGTTTTAGGTGTTGCTATAGGGATGGGTTTTAAATCTTGGACTGGTTATAGTTGGACTTTATGGTTAGGTGTATTTTGGGGAATAGCCGCAGCTGTTATGAATATATATAAATCATATAAAAAAGCTCAAAAAGGCTATGATGAATTACTTAAAGACCCAAAATATAAATATGCAGCAGAGCATGGGATAAATAAAATAGACGATGACGATTAAAAGTTTTTTTAAAATATTTATCTTAGTTGATATTTTACTTATTTTAGTATGTTTGGTAGTTGAAAATAGCCATTGGCTTATAAATAGTCAAATTGCATTTTTAACTTCGCTTGTAGTTACTTCAGCTACATTTTTTTCATATAAAAACAATGTTTTAAAAGGTATTGACAATCAAATTATTATAGAAGATGTAGATTTATTAGATAAGCAACAACTTCAAAAATATTATTATTTAC
>DAOVXU010000195.1 GCA_030635995.1 Arcobacter sp.
ATTACCAGATGAAAGTTTTCATACCTATTTAAAACTTTTTGATTATGAAAAGTATTTTAATTTTGCTATGGGTAATGATATAAAAAATTCTATAACTTTAAAAAGAGCAAATAGTATAGAGAGATATTTACAAAATAAAGAGCCAAAAGATGAGAAGAAAATAGAGTTTTTTAATCTTGATAAAAAGTATGTAGATGATATTATTAAGGTAAATTGGAATAAAAAAGTAGATAAAAAACTTTTTTTTGATATTTTAGATTTTATTATAATAGAGGAGAAAAATGAGGAGATATTATCTCAAATAGTTGAGATAAAATTATCGTTAGAAAATTTACTTTTCTCTTCACATATAAATGCAATTATTACTGATGAATTTTTACTAAAAGATGCTTATAAAATTTTACTTGTAAAACTTCAAGAGATAGTATTGGATGATGTATATGGTGGAGTTGTAACAGTTTTAGGGATACTTGAAACTAGATATGTTCAATATGATGGTGTGATTGTAGTTGATTTTAATGACGATAAGATACCTAAAAGAAGTATAAAAGATAAGTTTATCTCAACACAAGTGAAAAAAATAGCATCTCTTCCAACGCTACAAGATAGACAAGATTTACAAAAGTATTATTATAAAAGATTGTTTGATGGTGCAAAAAAGATAGCTATAAGTTATGTAGAAGATGACCAAAATACAATAAGTAGATTTTCTAAACAGATATTTAAAAATGCAAATATTGTAGAAAAAGATTTTTCAGCTATTTTACAAAATAATAGAACTCATATTTTTCAACATCAAGAGATAGTTATGAGTATAGATTTAAGTTTAAGAGAATGGTCATCAACCTCACTTAAAACATTTTTAGAGTGTAAAAGAAAATATTATCTACACTATATTCAAAATATAAAAGAGCATAATATATCTTTAAAACCAGCTGGATATGAGGTGGGGCAAATTATCCATAATATTTTAGAAAAACTATATAAAGAGGGTACTTTTTCTTATATAAATTTAACAAATGAAATATCAAAATATCAAGGTAAAAATCCATACTTAACACTTGATTTAGAGATTTGGAAAAAAAGATTAAATAAATTTTGCCAAAATGATATAAAAAGATTAAATAGTGGAATAAATATAGTTGAGTTGGAAAAGCCATTTAAGCTTCAATATAAAGATATAACCATAAAAGGTACAATTGATAGGATTGATAGACTAGAAGATGGTACATACTCTATACTTGACTATAAAACATCATCTTCTCTTAAAATAGATACAGCTAAGACTTTTGAAAATAGTATTGATTTTCAACTTGAGTTTTATTATTTAGCTTTAAGAGATAGAATGGTTAGCGAAGTTGGATATTATGATTTAAATGATGGAAGTATAAAGAATGAAATTATGCTTGAAGAGAAGATTAAAAGAGTTGATGAGATATTTTTATCATTAAAAACAAAAGAGGTTGATTTTAAAAAGTGTGAAGATAAAAAGAGTTGTTTATATTGTGATTATAAAGTGATTTGTGATAGGGGATAATTAAATAATTTAAAATTGTATAATATTTGTAATTTTTGTTTATGTGATTGTAATATGATAAAAATTTGAGTTGAAAATTTTACGAAATTATCAGCATTATAATTAATTTTTATGGTAAAATAAATATATGAATATAGAAGAGTTAAATAATAAAATTAAAGATACGCCTGCTTTGATGGTGTATTTTAGTGGGGAACATTGTGGTGTTTGTAAAGTTTTACAACCAAAATTGACTTCTGCTTTTAAAGAAAAATATCCTCTAATTGAACAATTGGTTTTAGAAGTTGAACAGTATCCTCTTATTGCAGGGCAGTTTAGTGTATTTGCACTACCAACAGTGATAATATATTTTGATGGAAAAGAGATAAATAGAAAAAGTAGAAACCTTTCAGTTGAAGGTTTAATTAATGAGATAAAACGACCGTATGGTTTGTTTTTTTAGAAAAGGATAAATAGAAGAATGCTAGCGATAAAAACAATTTTAAAGTACTTAATAGGGACATTTTTAGTCATTCAGCTTATTCAAGTTGATATAGATACCGATACAAAAGCCGATAAAAGTTTAGAGATACAAGCACCAGCTAAAGTTATGGCTATACTTAAAAAGTCTTGTTATGATTGTCACTCTTACGAGGTAAACTTACCATGGTATAGTTATGTTGCACCATTTTCTTGGTCAGTTTCAAGACATGTTGATTTAGGAAGACAATGGGTTAATTTTTCTATTTGGAATAGTTATACTGATGAACAAAAAGATAAAAAACTTGGTGAGTTTTATAAGGCAGTTTATTTAGCAATGCCACTTGCAGGATATGTAAAAATGCATCCAGAAGCAGACTTAACAAAAGAGGAACGAACATATTTAAGAGAGTGGACAGGAAAAGCACCTTTTTAGTAATTAGGTTTTAGTGATGAGGGGTGAATAATGAGAGATAGTATTGCAGAATTATTAGAGGATAGGTCTCTTTTATTAACTCAAACATATTTTAAACTTCAAAAACTCCTTGAATCTAAATATGGGACAAATACAATTATCCTTATGGAAATTGGTACTTTTTTTGAAGTTTATGAAGTTAATAATGATGAGGAGCAAATAGGTAAAGCAAAAGAGGTTGCTGAACTTTTAAATATTCAGCTTACAAGAAAAAATAAATCTATTATAGAAAACTCTCAATCAAATCCATTGATGGCAGGAGTTCCTGCTATATCACTAGAGAAACATCTAAATCGTATAATATCTTGTGCAAAATATACAATAGCAATTATAAAGCAAGTGGGAATTCCTCCAAATGTACGAAGAGTTTTAGATACTATTATCTCGCCAGGTACAAATTTTGATTATGCTTTAAATAATGATGAAAATAATATAACTTCAATAGTAGTTGATATTGTTAAAAAGAATTATCTTATAGGATATAGTGCTATTGATGTAACAACTGGAAAATGTTTTTACAATGAGATCTTTGGTACAAGTGAGGATCCTAGTTTTGCACTAGATGAGGTGTTTAATTATATGAATACCCATAAAACAACAGAGGTGGTTGTCACATTTTTAGATAAAGAGATAAATCAAAAAGAGGTTTTAGATTATCTTGAACTTTCCCATAAAACTTTTCATATTAACTCCTCAAGGGCAAAAATAAACTACCAAAATGATCTATTTAAAAATGTATTTCAAATACAATCACTTCTTACTCCTATAGAACATCTTGATATGGAGCGAACCCCTATGGCAAGTGAGAGTTTAGCTATACTTATCGATTTTGTAATAGGGCATGATAGTAATATAATTCAAAAACTTTTCAATC